>JAOTUP010000235.1 GCA_029863825.1 Acidobacteriota bacterium
AGTAGCGACGGGCGCCGCCGGCTTCCTCGTGGAGCTCGATGCCGATCCACAAACCTCGGCCTCGCACCTCCTTGACAAGAGTCGAGTCGAAGGAGGAGAGGCGAGCCAGGGCGTACGTACCCAGCCGCTCGGAGTTCCCGATCATGTCTTCGTCGATCAGGACTCGCAGGGCCGTTCGTGCAACTGCCGCCGCGACCGGATTGCCACCGTAGGTGGAGCCATGGTCGCCAGGGCGGAAGACGTTCATCACCTCCGCGTCCGCCAGCACGGCCGAAACGGGATACAAGCCTCCGGAGAGCGCTTTGCCGATGGTGACCATGTCCGGCCTGATTCCTTCGTGCTCGTAGGCGAACATCTTGCCGGTGCGGCCGAGTCCGGACTGGATCTCATCCATGATCAGCAAGCTGTTGCTGTCGCGCGTGAGGCGGCGGAGATGGGCGAGGTAGCCTTGCGGTGGGACGATGATGCCACCCTCTCCCTGGATGGGCTCGATGAGAATGGCGGCCAGATTCGGCGTCGCGGCGACAGCCTGGGTCACGGCTTCGCCGTCACCGTACGGGAGGAGCCGGAAACCGGGTGTGAAGGGACCGAACCCGTCTCGATATTGGGCCTCCGAGGAGAAGCCGACGATGGTCGTCGTGCGACCGTGGAAGTTGCTGCTGAAGACGAGTATCTCCGCTGCGTCTGGCTCCACTCCTTTGATCGTGTAGGCCCACTTCCGCGCCGCCTTGATGGCTGTTTCCACCGCCTCGGCCCCGGTGTTCATCGGCAGGATCTTCTCGAAACCGGTCAGCTCGGACAGCTCCTTATAGAACGGTCCGAGCTGGTCGTTGCGAAACGCCCGTGACGTCAGGGCGAGGCGTGAGCTTTGCTCACTCAGCGCCTTGACGATGGCCGGATGGCAGTGACCCTGGTTGACGGCCGAATACGAAGCCAGGAAATCGAGGTATTTGTTGCCTTCGACGTCCCAGACCCACACACCTTCGCCACGGGTCAGAACGACGTCCAGGGGATGATAGTTGTGGGCGCCGTAGCGGTCCTCGAGGTCGATCAGATCTTGCGCTTTGGACATGACTGTCTCCGGTTTCGAGCGATGGCGGGGAGGTGCCCCCACCGCGGTTTCTAGCACAGATTCTGCTCCCGACTCCACCATCGGCTACCGGATGTGTTAGACACTGAAGCCGACGCCGGGAGGTGCGAATTGAAGCAAGCTGGGTATCGAGACGTGAGAACCAGGTGGACGCAGAGACGGCAGCGTGCCGCTGCGAGCGAGGAGGGGCGATTCCTGACCGGTCCGCAGAATCGTGGCTCCGAGCTGGCGCGCGCGACGAGAATCCTCTTCGAGTGCCTGCGAGGCTTCCGCGCTTTGCATTTCGTCGGACCGTGCGTGACCGTGTTCGGCTCGGCCCGATTCGGCGAAGAGAACCCGTACTACGGCGTGGCGCGCGATATCGGCGGACGGCTGGCGCGCAAGGGGTTCTCGGTGATGACAGGCGGCGGACCTGGCATCATGGAGGCGGCCAACCGGGGTGCTCAGGAAGTCGGCGGCACGTCGATCGGATGCAATATTCGACTGCCACACGAACAGAATCCGAATCCGTATCTGGACGTCTGGGTCGATTTTCGTTACTTCTTCGTTCGCAAACTGATGCTGGTGAAGTACTCGTATGCTTTTGTCCTCATGCCCGGTGGATTCGGCACCTTGGATGAGATCTTCGAGACTGCGACGTTGATTCAGACGGGAAAGATCCGTGATTTTCCGCTGGTGCTCGTCGGGTCGCACTACTGGGACGAGCTGCTGGACTTCATGCGTCGCCGAATGGTGCCGGAGGGGACGATTGCGCCGGAAGACGTCGATCGCTTCCTCGTGACCGATTCCGCGGAGAAAGCGGTGGCGCACATCCACGAGGTCGTGACGGAGCGTTTTGGCCTTGCCTGGAGGCCGCGGCCACAGAGGGTGCTGGCGGAACGGCATGCGAAAAAGACGGGAGGGCGCTCCGAATCTGCCTCGAGCGGCAGGTGAGGGAGGCGCGAAGGGCAGTATGAGCGGACGTCTGTTCGTGCTGCTGGCGGCAATCCTGTTCTCGACCGGAGGCGCCGGCATCAAGGCCGTCGACTTGTCAGCCTGGCAGATCGCCGGGTTTCGCTCCGGCATCGCCTTTCTGAGTCTGCTCGTTCTTCTCCCGGGAAGCCGGCGCGGGTGGTCTCTGGCGAGCGCCGGTGTCGGCCTCACCTACGCTGGGACGCTCGTGTGCTACGCGCTGGCCAATCGCCTGACGACGGCTGCAAACACGATCTTCTTGCAGTCGACCGCGCCGCTGTACGTTCTGCTGCTCGCGCCGTGGCTGCTGGGCGAGCGACTGCGGCGTGCCGACATGGTCTTCGGCGCAGTGATGGCCGTGGGCCTAATGCCGTTTTTCCTGTCCTCGCAGGCCGCCAGTGGGACCGCACCCGAGCCGGCCGCCGGAAACCTCCTTGCCGCCGCCGCCGGCGTCCTGTGGGCGGTTACGGTTGTCGGTTTGCGGTGGCTCAGTCGGCGCAAGGAGGCGTCGAGAGCCGGTGCCGCCGTAGCGATGGGCAATCTGTTCGCATGTCTCGCCTGCCTGCCTGCAGCCCTGCCGCTGGAACAGCCCGCGGCCAGCGACTGGCTGATGCTCATCTATCTGGGAGTGGTGCAGATCGGCGTGGCCTACGTGTTCCTGACGCGGGGACTGGAGCGGGTGCCGGCGTTCGAAGCGTCGCTGCTGCTGTTGCTGGAGCTGGTTCTCAACCCGCTGTGGGCCTGGTGGCTGCACGGTGAGCGACCCGGCCTTTGGCCTTTGGTGGGGGGCGGAGTGATCGTGTCCGCCACCGCGTTGAAGAGCGTATGGGAGGGTCGGCGGGAAGGATTGCGCAGGGCTTCTGATCTCAGCTCCCGGAATCAGGTGTCGCGCTGACCTGCTCCGGAGCTCCGTCGCCGCAGTGAAGGTCGCGTCGTTGTTCGAGGTCGAGCTTGACGACCTTCTTGAAATCCGCTCCCTCGGATGCGGCGGCGAGCATCTCATTGCGATAGCGTTCGATGTCCTCGAACTCGAAGCTGATGCGGATCTTCCTGAAGAGCTTGGGGAGTTTCTGCCCGGGAACCTGAACGTGGTGGAGACCGCCGCTGTAGGCGAGCATCATGCGGCCGTCCGGAAGCGCGCGCAGGAGATCCGAGATGCCGCCGCGAACGGTCATCGGATTGCCGTGCTTGTCGAGGCCGTTGGCCCGCTTCATTCTCCCTTCCGGGAAGATGATGACCATCGAATCCTCATCCATGGTGTCCAGAACCGCCTGCCAGGTATGGTCCGGTTCTCGAGTGATCGACACGAACTTCGGCGCGAGTGTCTTCAGGAAACGACCGTAGAACGGTCGCTCGATGGTGATGTCCGCAACCGGGATGTAGGCCGACGTGGCGATCCGGCGCAGCAGCCGGTTGGGGGCTGAGCCCGCGAACAGCCACTCATAGAGACTCGTGTGATTGAGAAAGACGAGAATCCGGATGTCGTCCCAGTGACGGTTGGGCTCGCCGTCGAGCCAGCGAATGTCATGAGAGTAGAAAGCTCTGCTGATCACCTTGAGGACCAGCAGCGCCACGGTGCGAAGCAGGTTCTGCACGACAACGAAGATTCTCTCATAGGCAACCGCGGCTCCTGTAGGATGCGAGGCGGATCTCTCAGAACACCTGTGTTTCTCTCACGATGAGGCGGCCGAGGGCTGCGCGAGAGATCTCACGCGCGAGGAGGAACGATGGCGAAGACGGTGATCACTCCGAAGATTCGAGCCCTGATCTGCGCCAACGCCCACCCGGAGGGCTGCGCGGCGAACGTTCGGCGGTTGATCGAGCAAGCTCGCGAGGCAGGCCCTGGAAGCGGCCTCGGAACGGTCGTCGTCATCGGTTCGAGCACCGGCTACGGCCTGGCCTCCCTCGTCACTGCTGTCTGGGGTTGGGGAGCAACGGCGCTGGGTGTGTGTTTCGAGCGGCCGGCCGCAGGGAAGAGAACGGCGAGCGCGGGTTGGTACAACATCGCGGAAGTTCACCGACTCGCGCGGCAAGAGGGGCGACACGTCGAGACGATCAACGGCGATGCCTTTTCCCACGAGATCAAGGAGCAGGTCGTGGCGGCGCTGGCCTCCCGCTTCGCGTCGGTGGATCTGGTCATCTACAGCTTGGCGAGTCCGCGGCGGAAAGACCCCGATTCGGAGCACGTGTGGTCGAGTGTGATCAAGCCCATCGACACGCCGCACGGCGGCAAGCACATCGAGCTGCGCCGAGAAGTCGTCACCAGTGTCGACCTCGAACCGGCGACCGAGGAGGAGATCGAATCGACGGTCAAGGTGATGGGCGGCGAGGACTGGGAGCTGTGGGTGCGCCGGCTGGCAGCGGAAGGGTTATTGGCGGAGGGTGCGAGGGCGGTCGCCTATTCGTATATCGGTCCGCGGGTGACCCATCCGGTCTACCGCACCGGCACGATTGGCCGTGCCAAGGAGCACCTCGAGGCGACGGCCGAGCGATTGGATTCATTGCTCGGGGATCTGGTCGATGGCAACGCCTGGATCAGTGTCAACAAGGCGGCCGTGACGCAGGCATCAGCCGTCATTCCCGCGGTGCCGCTGTACAAGAGCCTGCTCTACCGCGTCATGAAAGATGCCGGGACGCAC
>JAOTUP010000236.1 GCA_029863825.1 Acidobacteriota bacterium
CTGCGTTTACCCGCCCGCCGAGCATTTGGAACCGGGAGCCATGCCAGTACTCGACTTGTGATCGAGTTTCTCGAGGGGCGTCGAGTCAGCGGTTCGAAAGTGCTGGATGTGGGCGCCGGCACCGGGATTCTCGGTTTCGCAGCACTTCATCTGGGAGCGGCCAGTGTGGTCGCGGTCGAGGTCGATCCGGTGGCGGTGCGGATGGCGGCCGAAAACCAACGGCTCAACAATCTCGTCTTTCCACTTGTGGCCGGCGGCATCGATGCGCTTGGCGGCGCTGCCCGGTTCGATCTGGCGCTGGTGAATGTGATTCCGAGCCAGGTGGTGAGCGATCTCGACCGATTGGCCGCGCTCATCGAGCTTGGAGGCACTGCCATTTTTTCGGGAATCCTGTCAGACTCGGGTCAGGGATTCTTCGAAGAGCTTCGAAGGGTGGGGTTCTCCTCACTGGATCGACGGCGGTCGGGTGCGTGGGAGGCTTGGGTGATGGAAAGACGCGAGACGTGACGACTGTCATCGTGACACCAGAACAATGGAAGCGTCAGACGCTGGAATTGACGGCCGAGTCCTACCACCATCTGTTCCGGGTGCGACGGCTGCGTGTCGGTGATCGTCTGCGGATCGTCGACGGCCGGGGTCGGGCTCGGACGGCGAAGGTGGAGCAAATCGAGCGCCATGTGGCACGCCTCGCTCTTGGTGACACCCAGCGAGCGAACGAGCCGGGCACGAGAGTTGAGTTGCTGGTCGCGGCGCCGCGACCACAACGAGCCGGGTGGCTGGTGGAAAAGGCGACGGAGGTCGGTGTCGGGGCGGTGCGGTTCTTCAACAGCGCTCGCAGTCCTCGGCGATACGGTGCTTCGACTCTGGAGCGTCTGACTCGGATGGCTCGCTCCGCAGTCGAGCAGTGTGAACGGGCGCTCGTACCGGAAGTTACTGCCGTCCACGAGTGGAGAGAGATCGCCGAGTTGCTAGGACGCCTCGGGGAATGTCGGGTCCTGGATCAGGCGGCGACGACGACGAGTATGGCGTTGCCGAGCGACGTGACTTCGGTGGGCATTCTCGTCGGACCCGAAGGTGGATGGGAGAGTGCAGAGCTGCAAACCCTCGAGACGCTGGCATGTCGCGCAGTGTCCTTGGGAGAGCGCGTGCTGCGTGTCGAGACGGCCGCCCTGGTAGCGGCAGCGGCTGTTCTCGTGACGCCTTCCGTTGACACCCTCTGAGCGGCCTCTGTAGGCTAGTAGTTTAAGGCGAGCGCGGAGGAGCTAACTTATGAGTATCAATGACTTACTAAAAATCGCCGTAGAACGGAAGGCGTCTGATCTCCACTTGAAGGTCGGAAGCCATCCGGTAGTGAGAATCGACGGCGAGCTGCAGTCTCTCATCGAAGTCAAGAGAATGATGCAGGAAGACACTGTCGCGATGGCTTTCTCGATGATGAACTCGCGTCAGAAGCAGCGATTCAAGGAACAGCTCGATCTCGATCTCGCCTACTCGGTGCCCGGATTGGGCCGTTTTCGCTGCAATGTTTTTCAGCAGCGAGGGTCAATCGGCCTGGTCCTGCGGGTAATCCCCGCCGGAGTTCAGACAATTCGCGAGCTGATGCTGCCGCGAGTGCTGGAGAAGATCTGCGAGGAACGTCGTGGTCTGGTCTTGTGCACCGGGACGACGGGGTCGGGGAAGTCGACCACTCTCGCGTCGATGCTCGACCACATCAACATGCAGCGCAGCGAGCACATCATGACGGTCGAGGACCCGATCGAATTCCTGCATCGAGACAAGAAGTCGATCGTCAATCAACGAGAAGTGGATGTCGACACCCGTGACTTCGCTTCGGCCCTGAGGGCGGCGCTGCGCCAAGACCCCGATGTGATTCTTGTCGGTGAAATGCGTGATCTCGAGACTATCGAGACTGCCCTCCTGGCGGCCGAAACCGGGCATCTTGTCTTCTCCACCCTGCACACACTGGATGCAGCCGAGACGGTAAACCGAGTCATCTCAGTCTTTCCTCCTCATCAGCAAAAGCAGATCAGAATCCAGCTGGCGCAGGTGATGAAATCGGTCATCTCCCTTCGCCTCGTGCCGCGAGCGGACGGCACAGGCCGAGTACCGGCGGCGGAAGTGATGGTTGCTACTGCCTATATCCGTGAATGCATCGAGAACAAGGACAAGACGAAGTTCATCCGCGAGCAGATCGCGCTGGGAACCAGCCAATACGGCATGCAGACGTTCGACCAGTCGCTTTATCAGCTCTACAAGGGTGGACTGATCACTCTCGACGAAGCGCTGCGCCGGGCGTCGAACGCCGACGAATTCAAGCTCAAGGTGCAGGGTGTCCAGTTCACAGCCGACATCGGTCGCGAGCAAATGGAGTCTTCGCTCGAGATGACCGATGAGAGCGATCCGCTCGCTGAGACGTCGCCATTCGAAATCGATAGCTGAGCCGGACTGCGGCGGGATCAGGGATAGCTGCGTGGTTCGAAGCGGCAGTGAAAAGCCGAGGGCAGCGGTCGACTGCTCCACCAAGGCGATGGACTTGCTCGCCCGCCGTCCGCATTTTCGCCGGCAGCTGGCGGAGAAACTGGGCCGTCGAGGCTTCGAGGAAGCAGACATCAGAAGGGTCTGCGACGAATTCGAGGAGAGAGGGTATCTCGACGACCTGGCGTGTGCGAGGTCGCTGGCCAACGGGGAGCTGCGCCGAAAACGGTACGGACCGAAGCGGCTCCGTTTCGAACTTTCGAAACGCGGAGCGCCGGACGATGTCGTCGCTCAGATCGTCGACGTGGCGTTTGCCGAGGGTGAGGAGGCGCTGCTCGACGAGGCGGTGACAATCTGGCTGAAAAGCCATCGCTGGAAACGTGATGCCCTGGCGCGTTACCTCGAGCGACGCGGATTCTCCGGGTCGGCCATCTGGAAGGCTGTGGATGAGGCGGCGCCCCAGGCCGCAGACGACAAGGCGGCGTCTCCGCGACCGGACAGCAAGCCTTGCGCGGATGGTGAGAATGAATAGCCGCGAGATTCGCCAGTCGTTCGTTGATTTCTTCACCGGCAGGGGTCATCGGGAATGGCCGAGCGCGCCGCTCGTTGCGCACGGGGATGCCACGCTGCTCTTCACCAACGCCGGTATGGTTCCGTTCAAGAACTTCTTTCTCGGCAGCGAAGAGCCACCGACTCGGCGAGCGGTCAGCGTGCAGAAGTGCATGCGCGTGTCGGGTAAGCACAACGATCTGGAGAACGTCGGACCCAGCCCCAGGCACCATACGTTCTTCGAAATGCTGGGCAATTTCTCGTTCGGCGACTACTTCAAGCCAGAGGCGATTCGATTCGGCTGGGACTTGGTCACCGACGTCTGGGGGATTCCGGCCGAGCGGCTCCACGTCACGGTCTTCGAAGACGATGACGAAGCCGATCGGTTGTGGCGGCATGTTGCTGGCATGCCGGCGGAGAGGATTCGCCGCTGCGGAGCCAAAGACAATTTTTGGGCGATGGGCGAAACTGGGCCGTGTGGACCGTGCAGCGAGATCTTTGTCGATTTGCGACCAGGCGAGCCCGAGGTCGACTGGGAGAAGGGCTCGGAAGACGGGCGTTATCTCGAGATCTGGAACCTCGTATTCATGCAGTTCGATCGCGGCGAAAACGGCGAGTTGACACCTCTGCCCAACCCTTCAATCGATACCGGCGCCGGCCTCGAGCGAGTTGCCGCGACGCTGCAGGGGCTCGAGTCGAACTACGATTCCGATCTGTTCCGACCGATTCTGCATGCGGCGGCGGCCCTGGCCGGCACCGACTACGGGGTCGATCGAGAACGGGACGTCGACTTGAGGGTGATCGCTGATCACCTGCGTGCCATCGCCTTTCTCCTCGCCGATGGTGTCATTCCGAGTAATGAGGGCCGGGGATATGTGCTCCGACGACTCTTGCGGCGGGCAATTCGGCACGGCATGGGGCTCGCTTTCGAAGAGCCGTTTCTTCATCGCCTGTTGCCGGTGGTGAGCGAAATCATGGGCAGTGCGTATCCCGAGCTGGCGCAGGCGCAAACCGCCTCAGCGACGACTATCGAGAGGGAGGAAGAAAAATTCCTCGACACGGTGGCGGTGGGCTCGAAGCACGTTCAGGATGCGATAGAGACGCTTCGCAGATCGGGCGCGGAGGTTCTTCCGGGCGAGGCCGTGTTCCGCTTCTACGATACCTTCGGCTTGCCTATCGAGACGATTCGGGAGATCGCCGAGGAAGAGCGCTTCAAGATAGACGGCGAAGGGTTCGAGAAGCATCTCGAAGAGCAGCGGCGACGATCCCGAGCGGCGACCGGAAGCTCGAGTCAGCAGCTGGCAGGGGCGCGAGAGGTCTTGGCGGGGACGGCACGAGATATCCGCTCACGCTTCAGCGGTTACCGCCAGTTGATCGTCCCGAGGGCTCGAATTGTGGCGATGGTGAAGGTGGACTCTCTGGAGTCGACCCTGGTGGACGCGCTCGAAGCGGGGGACGAGGGACTCATCGTTCTGGATGAGACGCCGTTTTATGCCGACGCAGGGGGACAGCTCGGTGACCGGGGTGCACTGCGCAGCGCCGGGGGCGAAGGCAAAGTCACAGATACGCGCAGCGACGACGCCTTTCACTACCATTTCGTTGCGATGGAGCGAGGTCGATTGGAAACCGGTGAATCCGTGGAAGC
>JAOTUP010000237.1 GCA_029863825.1 Acidobacteriota bacterium
GTGGGCGGTGGCTGGTGTCGCGATCATCACCATGGTGTGGGGTAACTTGGCGGCTCTGACGCAACAGAACGTCAAGAGGATGCTCGCCTACAGCTCGATTGCTCATGCTGGCTACGTATTGATCGGTGTGCTTGTTGCAACCGAAGAAGCGCTCTGGGCGCTGCTGTTCTATCTTTTTGCTTATAGCTTCATGACTCTCGGGGCGTTCGGAACCGTGATTCTGCTGGAGCGGCGAGAATATGCGGCAGAAACATACTCCGATTATGCCGGTCTGGCCCAGCGGTCTCCGTTGCTGGCAGCAATGATGCTCATCTTCATGCTCGCCCTGACCGGGATACCTCCAACCGGCGGCTTTTTTGGCAAGATCTACCTGTTTGGCGCCGCGATCGAGAGTGGGTGGATATGGGTGGCCCTTGCCGGCGTATTGACCAGCGCGATTTCCCTGTATTACTACATGGGCATCGTCGTCCAGATGTATTTCAAGGCGCCCGCGGACCAGTCGCCACTCCCGCTCGAGGCCCCGGGATTGACGGGGGCCGTCGCGGTGTGCGCCATAGTGACGGTGCTGCTGGGGATTCTCCCCGAAACACTCGTTGAATTCGCCAAGAGCAGCCTGATCGCGTTACCGTGAGGATCCGAGTGCGCCCCGAGGGACTCTTCCAGCGCTGTGGCACACTTTGTGCTTAGAAGTTGGCTGAGCACACGTCTATGGCAAAAGCGACTCAAGGTGAGAACTGGGGATGGGACTTCGAAACGGCGGCGATGCCGTTTGTGGATTCGCTCTATAACACCGCCTACAGAATGACGCGCAACGCTGAAGACGCCGAGGATCTCGTACAGGAAACCTATCTCAAAGCATACAAGTACTACGACAAGTTCCAAGAAGGCACGAACTTCAAAGCGTGGTTGTTCAAGATCCTCAAGAACACGTTCATCAACAGCTATCGCAAGCGCCAACTGGAGCCGTTGAAGAGTGATTTTGCCGAGATCGAAGATGCCTTTGAAAGCCAGGTCAGCGACGAAGTACTCGACAAGGTCAAAGACCCGGAGCAGGAGCTTCTCAAGGACGTTCTGGACGAGGATGTACAGCAGGCGCTCGAGCAGTTGCCGGACGACTACAGGATGGCGGTGATCCTGGCTGATCTGGAAGGGTTCTCCTACAAGGAAATTTCGGACATCCTGGACGTGCCGCTGGGGACGGTCATGAGCCGTTTGTACAGGGGGCGAAAGATGCTGGAGGCCGAGATGCTGCGCTATGCTCGTGATCACGGGTATCTGCGGTCAGGTCGGCCGAGCAAGATGAGGTCGCGCCCCAGGCGCTGACTCGCAAGATACTGGCACCGATCAGGAATATCGGACGGCCCTTCTGCGGTTTCGGTGATGTGGGATCGGACAGGTCCGCTGGAAAGCTGGATGCACGAAACCATGAACTGCCGCAAAGTCAAGGAGACGGTGTTTCTGTACACCGACAACGAGATGGACGGCGAAGTTCTGATCTCTTTCCGCGAACACGTTTCGCTGTGCCCGAAATGTGAGCGTTACATCCGGCGCATGGAGGTCTTTCTGACCCACGTCAGACGGTGCCATCGCGCTTCAGCTCCAGACCGTCTTCGTCGACGGATTCTCACCAGCTTGCCGCACCGCCAGGCATAGGTATGGCTGGCGATTACTCAGTCTTCCGCTCGACCCGAGGAGTTCGCTGGGGAACAGCGGCGCTTCTGCTGGCGATCCTCGCCACAGTGACAGCGCCCGGCGTGGCTCAGCGAAATGGTTCCGGAGCTCTGGTCAGACTGGACGGGACAGCCGTAGGATCCGAGCTCTTCGAAGGCAACGTGATTGCGGTGTTCTTCGCCACATGGTCGCCGCGCTGTCGAGATGTGGTCGAACGAGCCAATGATCTCCACAAAGTGTGGGGCGGCCGCGCTCGCGTGGTACTGGTTGATTTTCAGGAGAGTGAGTCCGAGGTCAGGAGGTTTCTCGGAGAGCAAGACTCGAAGGTCGACGTGCTTCTCGACCGCGATGGCTCGTTCTCCAAGCGCCACGGCGTGACCACGTTGCCGACACTCCTGGTCCTCGAGAGCGGATCAGTGGCGTTCAAGGGCCGGTTGCCCGCCGACGCCGACTCGATTCTCCGTCCGATTCTGAATTGACAACAGCGGAAGCTTTTTTTCGCCGCCGCTGTGGTAGCCTCACCGGCGCCGTGGAATGACAGTCGCGACGAAAAGCGGTGTTTGAAGGGTGTTGACGCAACGTCCACGAAAGCCAGGGCGGACTCGTCTCCGCGTCGTGTTGTTACTCGCGGTGCTCGCCGCCGCAGGCCTGACGAGCGCCATGACGCGAAGTCTCAGATTCAGGGCGTCACAACACACGGTGTCACCTTCTCTCTCGTGGCGGCAATGGCAGTCGGTGCCGCCAGTCGCTCGACGGTTGCTGGCCGGAGAGGTCGTCATCGAAGATCCGCCAGTGCCGCTGTCTTTTGCCGCGGGGCAGACTCTGAGTGGCGTGCTGGAAGAGCTTGGCGTCGATGCTCTCGAAGCCCACGAAGTCGTCACCGAGTTGGCTCGATTTGCCGATCTCACGAAGTTGCGTCCAGAGGACCAATACTCTGCCCGTTTTGCACCGGACGTCGGCCTCGAGAGGTTCGATTTGCTACTGACAAAACGCGGCCGCGCCCGGGTCAAGCGAGGCGCTGTTGGTTGGGAGGGTTCCTGGCGCTCTTTTGAGCGGACGCACAAGACGACCGTTCTCGAAGGAACGCTCGACCGTTCCCTCGAAGGGGCGATCGAAGCGGCCGGCGGATCGTCAGCACTTGCGGTCCTGATGGCCGACGTCTTTCAGTGGGATCTCGACTTCACTCGCGACCTGCGCCGGGGTGATGAGTTTCGAGTTCTTTTCGAGACGCTGTATCTGGATGGCAGCTATGATTCCTTGGGGGACATCCTGGCCGTCACGTACGACAATGACGGACGTCGTCTGGAGGCGTACCGTTTCCGGGCGGAGGGACAGTATTTCGACTCGGAAGGTCGTCCCATGCGCAAGATGTTCCTGCGCTCGCCTCTTCGCTACTCGCGCGTGACATCTCGTTTCAGCAACCGAAGGTTTCATCCCGTACTCAAGCGCTACCGACCCCATCACGGTGTCGACTATGGTGCGCCCACCGGCACGCCGGTGCGCTGTACCGCGAACGGGACCATCGTCTCGGCGGCCTGGGACGGAGGCGGTGGCAAGACGGTGAAGGTGCGTCATCCCAACGGCTATCTCACTGCGTACCTGCATCTTTCACGATTCGCATCGGGCGTTCGGCCAGGGCGAAGAGTCGACCAGGGAGAGGTCATCGGCTATGTCGGCTCGACGGGCCTCTCAACGAGCTCGCATCTCGATTACCGTGTGCAGAGAGACGGCCGCTGGATTGATCCGTTGTCTCTGAAGAGCCTGCCGGCGGATCCCGTGCCCACCGACGAGCTGCCCGAGTTCCTGGCGTGGCGCGATCGTCTGCGACAGAGCCTGTTTGACGGGTTGCCCTTGCCGCCGGAGCTCATCACGGCCGAGGCCGTCCTGGCCGCCGATTCGAGACCATTATCCAGCGCGAGCCACGTCGGAAGTGGTAGTCGCTGATTCACCGAAGCGAGTGGCCGTACTGGCCGCGTGTCGTGCGGATCTCGCCGGCGGCACACTCGATATCTGGCCCTTGGGTCTCCTCCATCCAAATAGCTGCACGGTCAATGTAGCGCTCGACCTCGGCGTCGAGATCAGAGTCGAGCCGCGGGAGCGAGGCTATCGAGTGGTCCAGGGACGGACGGTGACCGAAGTCGCCAACATCGACGACCTGGCCTGCAATCCGGACACGGCTCTCATCGGATTAGTTGCCGACTTCTTTGAGATGGCTCCGTTCGATCTGGGCATTCGAAGCGCATCTCCCCGTGGTGGCGGTCTCGGAGCCAGCTCCGCGCTGGTCATCGCGCTCATTGCGGCGGCTGAGCAGCTGACCATGCGCGAACCGGGTTCAGCTGCCGTGCGAAGTGCGCTTGCCCGGGATTTCGAGGCTCAGCTGATGAAGCTTCCCACGGGCCGCCAAGATCACTTCCCGGCACTCCTCGGGGGGGTCCTCAAGATCGAGCATCGCGCCGGAGGAGAGCTGGTGACTCGGATCGATACTGCTCTCGAGTCGCTCGGCGATTCGCTCGTCGTGGCCTACACCGGGCAGAGTCACTTCTCAGCCGGCAACAACTGGGAGGTCGTGCGTCGACGCCTCGACGGCGACGCGGATACCGTCGAGCGCTTCAACGCAATAGCCTCGACGGCGAGAGGCCTGGCCAGGGCGCTGGAAGACAGCGATCTCGAGCAGGTGGGCTCTCTCATGAGTGAAGAGTGGTCATTGCGCCGAGGCCTCGCGCCCGGCATCTCGACGGACCAGATCGAGACGTTGCTGGATTCCTGTCTTCGGGCCGGGGCCTGGGGCGGAAAGGCGTGCGGAGCAGGCGGCGGCGGATGCGTGGCGATTCTGGCGCCGCCGAGGAGACGGATCGAGATCGAGAGGGAATTGGGCCGCCACGGAGCAGAGGTTCTGGCGGCTCGACCGACAGCGCAACGGCTTCGCGTCACCGTCCTCTGAGACCGACCTCTTCAGGAGACAGGCTACCGAGAAGATATCGTCGGGACTGAG
>JAOTUP010000238.1 GCA_029863825.1 Acidobacteriota bacterium
AGCTTCTCCGCCAGCTCCTTCATCAAGGCGGAGCGCTCCGTCGCAGGAACGATCCCGTTCTTCTCGCGCCCTGCGAGATTGATATAAAGACCGTTCAACCCCAGTCCGTAGGCGCGGGTTCGCGACCAGTCGACATTGCTGTAGATACTCGTGCCCTCGCGCCGCCCGGGGTCGCGCAGCGTCATGTAGCCATTCTCGATCAGCCAGGTATTGAGATGGAACGCCCGTCGCCAGGAAGCGAATCCGTGGTCGGACATCACCACCAGACGGGTCCCGGGCTGTATCTGGTCGAGAGCGTATCCGGCGATCTGATCGAAAGTCTCGTACATGCCTTCCACGACTTGCCGATAGGCGGGATCGGTCTCCGCATCGTAGCCTGGATGATCCGGATCCATGGAGCGAAACATCATGTGGGAGATCTGATCCAGATTCCCGAAGTAGTAGAAGAGAAACCCGCCGTCGAAGTCGTCCAGGACCCACTTGAACTGCTCGAGTATCTCGTCCCCGGCGATCTCCGCCTGTGACAGGAATTGATCGACGCTGAAGACACCTTCACTCAAGCTCTTCGTGTCTTCGGGCATGCCCTGGGTGTAGAAGCGGCCGGTGGCCTCCGCCAACGTCGCCGCGTAGTCCGTGGGTGTCGAGATCGGCATCGCCGGATCGAGGGGATCGATCTGCAACGGCGAGACGTAAAGCTCGATTTCAGGCTCGATTGCCTTGAGGTAGAAACGCACGATGGCGCTAAGCGTCTGGGTCGGAAGCATGTCGAACTCGATCGGGACCCAGTCGCTCCACTCGCCGATTTGCAGCACTCGCCGCTCGTCGTCGACCACGACCTTGACCACCGGCTCGACGGGATCGACGAAGACCTGGAAGTCCCGCGTCAGCTTCTGCCGCTCCTTGAGAAACGGATTGTCGGGTCCGTAGAGCGTCCCGTCACCGCGATTCTCCCAATAGTCGAGGGCATAGATCGCACCGCCCGACACTTCCCGCTCGTTGACGAACAAGTCGGAGGTGTAAAACGAAAAGGTCCCCGGCGTGCCGAGAACATCCGGCGTGCCCATGCCGGAGAGCTCCCGCGTCGCCTTGCCGGACGGCGGAAAGTTCGCCGGCATGCGATAGACGTGGGTTTCAATGCCGTTTTCTTCCAGAATCTCCCAGAAGGCCTTTCCGTGTCGTAGGAGCTTGATCTCGCCCCCGGCGAGCGGAAACTTGTACTTGCCGACTTGCAGATTCCTCTCCGAGCCCACGGTTTCACTCGTCGACAGGTACGGCTGCAGGGTTTCCGGGTGGCGATGGACGAAGTCGAAGATGCCATGACCACCCGAGTCCATCCCGGTAATGAAATCGCTCCACGCGACCGGGCTCTGCGGCGGCACTGACGTCCCCAGTGGCGCAAAGCTCCCCTTCTCGGCCAACTTCGACAGATGCGGTAATCGGCCCTCTTCCATCAAGCGCGTGGTGATGGAGTAATCCATGCCGTCGAAACCGAGTACCACAACCTGGCGACGGTCCACGTTTCGTTCTTCCGCACAAGCGCCCAGCGACAGCGCGAGCGCCAGCAGAGCCACCGTCGTGAAAGCGTACCCGCCACCTCTGAAGAGCGCGCCCACTCCTCGTTGACGACTTCTCATCACTTTGCCCCGCCCTTCTTCTTGGCGCGAAACGAGCGCGCCGGATCGAACAGCACCTTGCCGTCGATGTGCGCCGGCACGTCGACGCCGAACAGATCGAGAGCCGTGGGCGCGATGTCGATGAGCGCCGGATCGTCAGCGTCGATCGCCTGGTTGCAGAAGAACACTCCCGGTACGAGGCGGGGATCGACGCCGTGGTCACCACTCCAAGCCTTGGTGTTGTCCTCGAAGATCGACGTCGCCACTACTCCGGTCGCGCAATCCCAGGAGACGCGATATCCGTGGTTGTAGCCGATAAGGAAGTCTGGCGCGCCCTGGACGTACGGGCCCTGATAGAGCGCTGCCGTCTCGAACACCTCCGTGATGCCGACGTCGCCATGCTTCGGATCAGGCAGGCCACTCAGCTTCTCGATCAGCTCTTTCTTGAGCGCTTTGGCCTCGGCACCGGGCTCGACAATCCCTTCCGCCTCGCGACCCCGCAGATTGACGAACATCCCGGTCAGTCCCAGGGCATAGGCCCGGGTACGTGTCCAGTCGACGTCACGCAGCCATTCGCTCGTGCCGTTGCAGCCGTCCTTCAGATAGAGGTACTCATTTTCGAGAAGCCATGCATTCAAGTTGATGCCACGTCGAAACGACGTGAACCCATGATCGGAGATGACCATCAGCAGGTCATCCGGCTTCAGACGGGACATCACCTTACCCACCAGCTCGTCGTTGCGCTGGTAGAGGTCCTCGATGGCGTTCCGGTGCTCTGCCGTCTCCCGGTTGCGCGCCGCCGGATGCCCGTCCTCCAGATAGCGCCAGAACATGTGCTGAATCCGATCAGTGCCGTCGAAGACACAGACGAGCGACCCCTCACGTAGCCGATCCATGGCGGCGAAGAACATCTTCCGCCGCTCCTCATCGATATCCCAGGTCATCTCCAGAAACGTCGCGTCGTCAATGACGTTCTCATTGAGCGCCCAGGTGTCTTCGGCGAGTCCCAGCGTCGAATATGGGCCGATCTTCTTGGCCAGGTACGTCGAGTAGTACGACGGGTGCGAAATCGGCATCGCCGGCTTCTCGGGATCGAAGCTGATCGGCGTCACATACAACGAAAAGTGCTCGCCCATCTCGGTGATCATCAGGCGGCAGATCCCCTGGACCTTGACGCCCGGCGCCGCCTTGAAGGTGAGCTTCACCCAGTCCGAGAGGACTCCCTGCTCCAGTTCGTGCGTGTCACCGGCGAGCGTGATCGACGCCTTGCGATTGCTGCGGTCCAGCGCCACGCTCACCGGCAGCATCATCGGCGAGCCGTCCTTGAGGAAGATGTTCTCCGGCCCCTCGAACTGGAAGTCGAAACGGTCGCCCGACGCCTGCAGGTGAACGCGTATTCCCCCCTCCTTGAACTTCTCGTCTGACGACCGAGTCGTGAAGAGGATGAACGTCCCCTGGGTGCCAAGCAGATCGGGCACGCACATCGCCGCCAGCTCGGCGCCATAGAAACGGTCGGGGGGAAACGTGATCGGCACCCGCAGCACCGTGCTCCAGATATTCGCCTCTCCGAGATAGCTCCAGAACGGCCTCGATTTCCTCAGCAGCCTCAGCTCCGGCTTGTGCAGCGGAATCCGGTACTTGCCAAGGTTGAGAAAACGATGGACGCTGCCGATGTCGGTCGAGGACAACAGCGGCATGTAGGTCTTGAGATCCCGATCCAGGAAATCGAAAATGTTGTGCTTCGCCGGATGCACACCAGTCGAGAATGACGACCAGGCCACAGGCGAAACCGAAGGGAACGTGGTTGCGAGCGGGAGGTAGCACCCGGATTCCGCCAACTTCGCGAAGTTGGGCAGTTTGCCCTCCTCCAGGAAGCGATTGGTCAGCCTCGGATCCTGGCCGTCCAGTCCGACGACGATCAGACGCTTCACACGTGGCTTGCCGATCTTCTTCTTGCGCACCGACCGCCACAGCAACCGAAAGGGCCAGATGAGAATCGTCAGCAGGGCGATGACCAGCGTCGTGAAGACGACGAAGCAGGACGATACGAGAGCAAACCCGGCCCCGGGCCCGACATACGCCGACGCCGGCGCGGCTGCTGCCGCGAGAGCAGTGGCGAGGAGAATCGTGATCGCCGCCAACCTGCGGCCCGAACTGACTTTATCCACCAACATCTGGCCCGCAGGATGAGATCGAGTTATCCTAAACGTTCTGTCTGGCGACTGAGGTGGTCGAAAAAGCTGCAGGGGCCGCCCGAATCAGGACGCGCCAGATCATACCGAATTTCCCTTGGTGACGAAACATGCTCGCGACAGTGTCCAGACTCGCACGACGACTCCTCTACGGCCCTCCAGTCATACTCGTCTCCGGCTTGCCACGATCCGGCACGTCCATGGCGATGAAGATGCTCGAAGCGGGAGGCGTGCCGTTGGTCGAAGACGGCGTCCGCTCGCCTGACGAGGACAATCCGAGAGGATACTACGAAGACGAAAGGGTCAAAGACCTGGGCCGCATGGAGGATAAGTCGTGGCTCCGGGCAGCGCGCGGCAAAGGCATCAAGATCATCTCCCACCTGCTGCGGGAGCTTCCTCCCGACAACAATTACAAGGTCCTCTTTATCCGCCGCAACCTCGACGAGGTCTTGGCTTCACAAGCGAAGATGCTGAAGCGGAGAGGAGAGGAGTCGGCGACCGTCGACCAACGAATGCGCGAGCTTTTCGAAGCGGATCTGTGGCGCGCCCAGTATCTGCTCAAGCGCAGCGCTCATTTCGAATCGCTGGAGCTCGACCACCGGGCCTTCATCGACGAGCCTGAAACGCAAGCTCGAAGAATATGCGAGTTTCTGGAGATGGACCTCGACGTGGCGAAGATGGCGGCGGTCGTCGATCGCAGCCTGCATCGCAACCGCGCCGAGGAGCTCGCCGAGCAGACGGCCGAATGAAAACCGGTCGGCTCTACGCCGCGTACTTCGCCGGCACGTAGGCGACCGGGCAGGGGCTCTGATGCAGAAGCTCGAAATCGGCCTGGCGAT
>JAOTUP010000239.1 GCA_029863825.1 Acidobacteriota bacterium
CTCGATCGTCCTGGGTTTGAGGGGCCAGACCAACGGCGGCATCGCGTGGGACGCGAGCGTGAGTCAGGGTTCGAACGAAGTCGATTTCTTCATCGTCAACACGGTCAACGCGTCGCTGGGCCCGAACACGCCGACCGAATTCGATCCGGGCCTCTACCAGCAGGAGGAGCTGAACTTCAACTTCGACATCTCGAAGCAGATCAACGCGCAGACCAACCTCGCCGCTGGTATCGAATGGCGCGAGGAAGAGTTCGAGATCGGCATCGGGCAGCTCGAATCGTTCCAGATCGGTCCCCTGGCGACGCAGGGCTTCAGCTCCGCCTCCAACGGCTTCCCCGGGTTCAGTGACATCGCGGCGGGAATCTGGAGCCGCAGCAACTGGGCCCTGTACGCCGACGTCGAGAGGAGCAGCCAGGACCGGAAGTGGACCTATGGCGTCGCCGTTCGCTTCGAGGACTTCGAGGACTTTGGCACGACCACCAACGGCAAGCTTTCGGGCCGCTATCAGATCAATGACACCTTTCAGCTTCGCGGCAGTGCCAGCACCGGTTTCCGGGCGCCCACGCCGGGGCAGTCGAACGCCTTCAACGTGTCGACCGAGTTCGACTTCGATCTCATGGACCTGGTCAATAACGGCACGATTCCGTCGTCGTCCCGGGTCGCCCAGTTGCGAGGCGGCAAGCCGCTGACCCCTGAGGAGTCGGTCAACCTGGCGTTCGGCGGTGTCTACGACAGCGGCCCGTTCACCCTGACGATCGACTACTTCCAGATCGACCTGAACGACCGGTTGGCGGTGACGCAGAACTTCTCGCTCACCCAGGACGAGGTCGATGATCTCGTTGCCGAGGGCATTACCAGTGCCGGGAATCTGAAGAACTTCCGCTTCTTCACCAACGACTTCGACACCGAGACGAAGGGCTTCGACGTCGTGGCGACGTACACCCCGCCGACGCTGGGAGGAGACACGACGTTCAGTCTACTCTTCAACAACACCCAGACCGACGTGACCAAGTTCAACCCGGCCACGCTGGACGACACGCGAATCCGCGAGCTCCAGGAGGCGCTGCCGGACACCCGCTGGAACCTCACGGCCAACCACAAGATGGACAACGGTCTGCGGTTCCTGGGCCGCCTGAGCTACTACGACGATTGGTTCGATTCCGAAGACGGCGCGTCGTACGACGGCGAGTACATTGTCGACCTCGAGGTGGCGTACACGCTCAACGAGAACACGACATTCGTTCTCGGCGGCCAGAACGCCTTCGACACGTTCCCCGGCGAGAACGGCGGAGCGCGGGATGTCGGCAATCGCTACAGTCAGTACACGCCGTTCGGGTTCAACGGTGCGTTCTACTACGCTCGCATCAAGTACAATTTCAAGACGTCCTGGGGACAGTAAACGACACGACGAGCGGTCTCGACAAGGCATCGAGATTGCCGGTCTTCGCGGCTCTTCGATTCGTCGGAGAGCCGCTTTTGTCTGTAGATGAGAACGTGCAAGCGCTCTGGCGAGGGCACCCGGAACCACGGATGGCGACTACTTTTCGATTTCGACGAGCCAGGCGATGCGGTTGAGGTCGTGGAAGATCACCTGTCCGTCTGCAGCGCCGCAGGCTCCGAGATTCGACAGCATGCTGGCCTCGGTCCAGCGCACCGACCAGAACTGCTCGGCGGTGGCGACGAAGCGCGATCCCGGCGGCGTGACGGGGTGCTGTCCGGTGTTGAGATAGAAGTCGACCTGAGCGGCTTCGGCGTCCGGGACGTCCTTGTACACGGTGAGGAACATCCGGCCGCCCGGTTTGAGCGCTTTGAAGAAGCGGGAAATCACGCCGATGAAGTACGGGTTGCGATCGAGGTAGGCGTCACTGTAAACGGTCAGGTCTTCGGAGCGGTCGCGCAGGTTACCGGGGGTGAAGTAGAGGCACCACACGAGGTCGTAGGAGTTCTCCTGCGGCTCGGCGACGGCAAGATCTCCGAGAATGAGTCGGGCGTTCGTCAGGCCCGCCTCCTGCCAGCGCGCTTTCGCCAGCTCGGCAATCTGCGGCGCCACCTCGTAGCCGTGGTAGGTGCCGCCCGCCGGAGCGAAGATCGAACCGTGGTATCCGTTGCCGCATCCTAAGTCGGCGATGGCCCAGGGACGCCCGGCGAATCGCTCGATGAGAATCTCGTCCTGCCGATCCCGCGCCTCCTTGATCAGCGGATTGGTGTAGGCGGACAGCAACGTGCCCTTGACCGCGTCGTCCTCGGAGCTGCGCGGTGGCGTGGTCATCGTACTCTCGGATCAGCAAGCGCCAGGTCGGTCTCAGGGCTGAAAGCCCGCCGATGTCTGCCTGCAACCGATGCTCAAATGAGTCGTCAGTTTCTCACGCGAGCTGGCCCGCACCAAGCGAACTCCGAGCGGCATGTTGCAAGACACAGGCGGACGAGCAGGGCCGGATCGGGATCAGAAACGGCTTAGGCTTTCACTTTGCCGCTCACTGAACGTACAATATTAGTCAAGTCATTGAATAGACGTTTGAGATTGTCGGGCCCAGCCTGGGACTCGGCAGCGGTTCCCCTGTGGCGCTGGCGCAGGAGAAGGAGGAAGACGGAATGAAGCAGGTAAGTGTCGCTGGGGAGTGGAAGATTTCCAGCTTCCAAGGCCGAGGACGGTGTCATCGACGCGACATTGCGCGTCTTCTCGGTCGTCGAGTAATGCAGGTCGAGGTTCGCCGAGCAAAAGGGTTTCAGAGCAACCCGTGGGTATCTCGTTCGTCGTAGCGGTGACTCGGCACGCTGGTAGCGACGGGCAATGAGCACCGGGCGGGGGCGGTGGCGGGTCAGGCGGCGACGTCCCTTTCGACTCATCATTCGCCTGGCGTTGGCGTTTTCGCTCGCGAGTGCCGCCTTCGTCGGCTATCAATGGGTCACCTGGCCGCAGGTCTCGAAGCTGGCGACCGAGAATCCGCAAACGACCGCCTTCATCGAGCGCTACCGCGATGCTGCCGTCGGTAGAGAAACGCAGCCGGTCAGATGGACGTGGGTGCGGTACGAGGCGATCTCGCCGCACCTCAAGCACGCGGTCGTCGTGTCCGAGGACATCGAGTTCTTCGCCCATCAGGGTTTCTCGGTCCACGAGTTGAAGACGGCCGTGGCGGATGCGCTGAAGCGCCGCAAAGCGCTGCGCGGTGCGTCGACCATTTCGCAGCAGCTGGCGAAGAACCTCTGGCTCGCGCCCTCGCGAAATCCGTGGAGGAAGGTCAAGGAAGCCCTGCTGACGCGACAGCTCGAGCGTGAGCTCGGCAAGCAGCGGATTCTCGAGATCTATCTCAATGTCGTCGAGTTCGGGCCCGGGCTCTATGGTGCCGAGGCCGCTGCCCGGCACTATTTCGGCCGCGCTGCGGCGGAGCTGAATCCGGAGCAGGCCGCGGCATTGGCGGCGGGTATGCCGAAGCCGTCCCGCTGGCATCCGGGCAGCGGTGAAAGCGAGTATCTCCAGCGCGTGCGCCGGATCGGCGAGCGCATGCGTCGAACCGATTGGCTGCGGCGGCTCATTTGAGAACCTCGCGTCTCGACGTCGGGGGCGCCCGCGCCCGGTATGCATCGGCGCCAGTGCCGGGAAGCTCTCAGGTGCGGGCGGTGGGGCGGCGGTAGCGTCGGGGTGGGGGAGCGGGCGCGCCCTGGCCACTGCTGTTGGGGGAGCAGCGGCACGACGCGCGCGATGGCAGGAGATCGGGGCGTCGCCCGCGCGACGTTTCGGGAAGCCCGGGGGGCCCCACCTTGTGCTAGCCTGATCGAGTGAGGCCCGGCATCGAAGAGATCCTCAAGAAAGTCCGCATCTACGAATTGCCCCAGCGGGCGGTGAGTATGGTCGATATGTCGACGCCTCTCGGCGAGGTCTACCGGCTGCTCGACGAAGAGCACAGCGTCGCGGTCCTGGTGCTCGAGGAGAAGAAGCTCGTAGGCATCTTCACCGAGCGCGACATCCTCTACCGCACTGCGCTCGAAGGTGATCCTGCAACCCCGATCGGTGAGCTCATGACCCGCGATGCCGTCACGCTGCGGCCCGACGATCGCCTGGCGGAGGCGATTGCTGTGATGACCGAAAAGGGCATCCGCCACCTTCCGATCGTCAGTGCCAAGGGCGAGACCGGGCTCATCGGTGGGCGCGACGTGTTGCGCCTCATTGCCGACTACTATCCCGAGACGGTGCTCAACCTGCCGCCGCGGCTCAACCAGAAGATGTCACGGCCGGAGGGGGGCTGAGATGCTCTGCCCGAACTGCGGTATCGACAACATCCCTGGTGAGGACAGCTGCGAGAGCTGCGGCACGGACCTGGCCGGTCTCGATCTCCCCGAGGCCGGGAGCGGTTTTCGCGGTCGGATGCTGAGCGATCGCATCGGCGATCTCAGGCTCTCTCCTGCGGTAACGGTGGCGCCCGACTGCACCGTCGAAGAAGCCATCCAGCGGATGCGGCAAGCGCGGTCCGGCTGCGTGCTGGTCGCGGATGGCGGCGAGCTTCTCGGCATCTTCAACGAACGTCACGTGTTGACGCGCGTCCTGCGCGAGACACGCGATCCGGCGGCAACCGCGATCACCGAGGTGATGAGTGCCGGACCGTTGGCGCTGTCGCCCGAAGACCCGCCGG
>JAOTUP010000240.1 GCA_029863825.1 Acidobacteriota bacterium
GCGCCTGAGCTTCGTGTCCTCGGCTAAGTAGACCTCGCCCATTCCACCCTCTCCGAGCTTGTCGAGAATGCGGTAACGGACGAGAGTCTCACCGATCATGAGAGCGTGCTTCTCCGACGCGTGATCCGGAACAGCGATCGAACGTGTTGTTCAGATTATAGCGACGGGAGAGGACCAGGAGCTCTCCGCCGCTCTCAGCCGGATTCGCCGTTCACCAGCTCGAGCTCGATGCCGGCGCTCGCAAGCAGCAGGTCACTGATCACGCCGCCGCAGTCTCTGCCGGGCGACAGAAGGCGCGCCGTCGCGAAGCGGCCCGTCGTCTCCTGCTCGACCGCCTCTTGGATCTCATTTCGCAAAGCGCCCCCGGAAGTGCTGCCAGAAGTCCGGCCCCCAGAAGTGCCGGCCTCAGAAGTGCCAGAGGAATGTTGGATCGAATGTTGGATCGAATGTTGGATCGGATCGGCGACTGTCCCCGGCCAGGCTTCGCACGGACAGAAGGTGCGAGAACGGGCGAGAGACACGCTCCTGGAAGCCCTTCCCGGCCTCAATCCGAAGGAATGCCTCGCACTCTTTGACACTGTTCGCCATCAGGCGTGGCTGCGATGGCCGAGGAGCTCCACTCGGCCGTTCACGAATCGCTCGCAGGCTCCGGTGTGGCACCTCATTCGAGCCGACAAAACGACAGGTGTGGCACTTCATTCGGGCACTTCATTCCGACCCGGCGCATTCCGCGACACCTCTCGAGGGGCGGATTCTTTTCAAGGACGCAACTCTCGGAAGCGAATACCAGTGCCCAGCAGCAAAATGAAGCATTTCTCGCCGGCCGCGAAGGATTCTCGCTTCAACCGCATCCTATCTACCAGGAGCGTTTCGCGGGGCACGCTCCGAACCGTTACGAGAACCCGCAAGAATCGAACGGAGGACAAGGATGAGGAAAGCAAATGTCTGGCTCACCACGTTGGCCGTCATCGCCCTTATCGCCGCTTTGGCGACGCCGGCGGCCTGGGCCAAGAGACTTGAAGATGCAGAGGTCTATTTCGAAATCAACGACACCGACGGTGATGCTGGAATCCACGTCTTCCTCGACGGAGTGGGCTGGGACATGATGCAGATGACAGGCCCGAACGGCGTCGAATTCAGCGTGCTGGCCGAAAGCGGCGTCGGGATGCAGGGCATCACCGAGTTCTTTTTCGAGAGCGCCGAGCCTTCCTTTGAAGAGCAATCTCTCGATGAACTGCTGGCGCTGTTCCCGGAAGGCCGCTACCGCTTCATCGGCACGACGACCGAGGGCAACAGACTGAGAGGAAAAGCGAGACTCAACCACTCGCTGCCCGACGCCCCGATTCTGCTCTTCCCCGCAGAAGGCGACGAAGTCGATCCCGACGATGCCGTCTTTTCCTGGGGGGAAGTCGACGACCCGGCGGGAGGCGAGATCGATGTGTATCAGGTCGTCGTCGAGTGTGAGGAACCCGGCTCGGAGATCGCCGTGGAGGTCCCCGCCGACATTCTTCAGATAACGATCCCGCCCGAAATCTTCGAGGGCCAGGAAGAGTGCAAGTGGGAAGTGTTGGCGGTCGAGGAGTACGGCAACCGGACGATCTCGGAGGCTGCGTTCGACCTCGAATAAGCCCTTGCGAGTCGCTCTGGCGACCTCAGGGCTCCGATCGCCTCGCGCCCAGACTTTCGGGCCGAGTGATCGGAGCCCTTCTTTGTAGACAGAGACCAGGGCCCAACAAGGGTGTGAGGTGCCAGGCTGTGAGGGCCGCAGCACCTCAGCCACCCTGGGTGTGTCACCGTGCAGGATTCCCACTGAGGAGCCCTCGATTCCCAACTCCTCGATGACGAGCACGGCATGACCCCCACCGCCCTCGCTCAATATTCCGTTTGACTTCTGCGTCAAACTAGCTTAATGTCGACAGGACGAGCGAATCCCCTGTGTCAAAGGGGCTGCACTGCGACCTGAAGAAACCCCGAGCCCTTCCTGAAGTAGTCGCTTCCCATCTGCCAAAAGGCGAACTTGCTCAGTCGGAAGATTCCGATTACGGAATCGTGTATTCAAATCGGTGTACCGAGCCTTCGGCCCGGCCCACACCACAAAGTAAGAGAAAAGAGAAAACATGAAGAAAATCTACGTAGGCAATCTATCCTTCAACACAACCGAAGACGAGCTGCGCACGCTCTTTACCGAGCACGGAGCCGTCGAGTCCGTCAACCTCATCACCGACCGCCAGACCGGCCAGTCACGGGGCTTCGGCTTCGTGGAGATGGCGCCGAGCGAGGCCGACGCGGCGATCAGCGCGCTCAACGGGACCACTCTCGGCGACCGCAATCTCACCGTCAACGAGGCTCGGCCGCGCCGCGACAACGGCGGCGGGGCGTCCAGCCGTCAATCCTGGTAGGTAGTCGCGGCCGCGGCGGTGCTCGGGCACGCCGCAACAGCGACCGAATGACCCTCCACCTGGAGGGTCTTTTTTTGTCCCCAGCGCCCACCTGCGGGCGGCGGCAAGCGAAGCGATGCGTGGTGGGCCGTGAGGTACGGGCCGTGAGGGGCCGTGAGGTGCAGGGGCCGTGAGGTGCCATAGGCTTCGCACGGGCTTCACACTGGCTTCGCGCAAGATTGTACCCTTCGATTCCGTCTCTTGAGCCGGATGGCACGGCTTCTTGCGTATGTTCCGCCCTGTGACGCTGTTCTCGAGCTCACGAGTCGCACGCAGCCATGAGACACAGGGGCGGTGGGTCGATGATTGCTAGCGGTACGTCTCCTGGAGATGTTCGAACCGCGAATTGGCGCGCAGCGGGTCCCAGGCAGGGACCGAGGCCGCGCTCAGGGTTCGATCGCGGTGACCACCGCCTTGTCCGTAAGGGCCGCCAAGAGAGAGTTTCTGTGCACGAGCATCTGCCATCCTGTGGTGGTCTCATCCACCTTCTCCGGATATCGATCCGGGTAGGACCACAGCTGGCGTCCGGTCTTGCTCATGAATGCCGCGAAGTACAGACCGGCCTCGATCTCCTTGATGCCGATCGCGTAGAGGCGGCCCCGGTATCCCAGCACCTGAAAACCCCACGTATCTTCGTCCTGGCCGGCCCAGAGCGGCTGTCCTGATTTCCGGTCGAGGACTTGAAGCACCGAATTGCCTCGAAAATCGCGTCCGTAGACGGCTACCGCCTTCCTCGTTGCCGTGATCGAGTCTGATGAGGCCCTTCTGACGCGCCGCTTCCAGAGCCTCTCGCCCGAGCCAATGTCGTAAGCCGACACTATGGCCGAGCCCTTCATTCCGACCGCATACACACGGCTCCGATAAGCGGTCAAATTGACGAACCTTCGGTCGGCCCGATGCGTCTGCCAAAGAAGGCGCCCAGTCCGGGCGTTATAGGCCCTCAGAACCGAAGGGCTCCCGCTCACCGAACTCCCCGTTGAACTCGCCGCGCTCACAATAACCCGCCCCTTTGCCAACGTCACTCGCTGTCCTTCATCGTAGGGTCCAACAAATGTGAAGAAATCCGACCAGAGGGTTTTGCCGGTCACGACGTCGAGCGCGAGGATCATGGCCTGCGACTTGCGGCCCTGAGTTCGCCGCCCAACAACGAAGACGCCGTCTCGACTCGCCGCGATCTGCCAAATCAAATAGTGGTTCTCGTCGTCGAGCTCCCGAGTCCAGAGGAGCACCCCGGTGGCCGCTTCCCGAGCGGTGATCTCGGCCACAGTGGAATTACCCTTCCCCTCGGGAAGAAGTTCCGTCGCCGTCAACACTCGGTCACGAGCGGCCGCCACACTCTGGCCGAGGGCCACTTTGTCCCAACCCGCTCGACCGCGCGCCTCCCAGGCGTGTTGTCCCGAGTCGGCCCAATAGGCGTTCAGGACCTCCACCGGAGGACCCGTCGAATAGTCGGTCGAATGTGCGAATACCCACGAATCGAGGACAGCCAGCTGCGGAGCCAGAACGCTATACCCCGAAGCGATCTCCTGCTCCCAGAGAACGTCACCGCTAGCACTCCATGCGGCAGTGCATAACACGGTCGCCGTCACAAAGGCGCCGACGACGCTTCGCATGCCCAACCTGAAGACCCTCATACGGGACTCCTTTCGTTACCTCATAGAGTAACCTAAGGAACTCGAGACTGGCTTGGCGAGGGCTGGCGCGTCAGTCGCACCGCCTCACGCTTGAACTCCTAGAAAAGCGGTAAAAAGCGGTCAGAAAAGCGGAAAGCGGTGAAGCGAAAAAGCGGAAAGCGGAAAAGCGGTGACAGGCTACTCATTCCTCCAGAGCTTACAGCGAAGCCTCTGGCACCTACCTTTGGGCAAGCTGTCTCGTAGAGGCAGCGTCAGTCGCCCCCGATCAGTGAACCTGCGAGTTCGCGACCGGGTAGTCTCCCGAAACCCCGTGGACAAACTCGAGCGGCGGTGCCGGCGCACTGCTGCGTCGAATGATGAACGTGCCCGTGCTCGGTCTCCAGACGGCGTGATCGTCGATGCCGTCGCCGTCCCAGTCACCGGTCAGCAGGAAGTCGTTTGTCGTGCCATGGGTTATTCCCGTTCCGTTGGCATCGGTTCCGGCCCCGGTTGCGGCGTCTCGCGTGAACCACTCGTAGTCGCCCGCGACGTTGCGCGCGAC
>JAOTUP010000241.1 GCA_029863825.1 Acidobacteriota bacterium
CGGGGCAATAGATCCGATAACGGCATTCCGTTTTCGGGCGGTCTGCCCTCACCGCAACGGACGATCTCATGGCACGAGAGGCAAATGGCAATGCCGTTCAGTTTCCACCGTGACACATGGGAGATGGACGCTCAGCTGTCGCGGGTCGGCTACGATTCGATGTTCATCGATCCTGAAGACGCCTTCGGATTCACGGAGTCGCGAACCGAGTCGGAGTCACGGCGAGCGCGGGCGTCGGCGACCCGGCACTTCGGAGAGTCGTCGTGGCTGGCGTTTGGTGGCGAACTCGAACGACTCGAGGTCGACGATCGATCAGTCTTCGGCGCGAATCTCGAAGCTGCTGGACAGACGACTCGATCGCTCTTTGCTCAGCTGGCGCACGATATCGGTACCGTCCGAGTCGACCTCGGCGTGCGCCACGATGACAACGATGCGTTTGGCTCCCGCACCACTCCGCGCCTCGGCTTCCTGATGGCGGTGAGCGCTGACACGCGGCTCAGGGCGTCATGGGGACAAGGCTTCAGGGCGCCGTCGATCGGAGAGCTCTTCTATCCCTTCTCGGGGAATGTCGAGCTGCAACCGGAAGAAAGCGAAAGCGTTGAAGTGGCGATCGAACACGAGGCGGGGAAATGGCAACTTGGAGCCGCGGCTTTCGAGAACCGCGTGCGCAACCTGATCGACTTCGATTTCGTGAGCTTTTCAAACCGCAATGTCGGTCGCGCCCGGAGTCGTGGCGTCGAAGCGTGGAGTCGTTACGCCGGCCGGCTTCTTACTGCGGTCGCCACCGCCACGGTGCTTACGGCCGAGGATCGGGCGACCGGTGAGGCACTGCTGCGCCGCCCGGAGGAGAGCGCTTCGCTGATAGCCACAGTCGCCCCCGGCCCTTGGGTGTTGAATCTCTCGACGATCTACGTTGGGGAGAGGCCGGACGTCGATCCGTCCACGTTCTCTCGGATCGACGTCGGCAGCCACCTGCGGGTCGACGTCGCGGCTCGGTTCGGCAAGTGGGCGAGATTCGAGCCGTACGCACGGATCGAGAACCTCGGCGACCGCCGCTACGAGGCGGTAGCCGGATTCCCCGCTTCGGGGCGCCGCTGGGTCGGAGGTTGCTCCCTCAACTGGACCGGCCGTCGGGGAGGATGATGGCGACAGCGCGCACGCTGACGGTCCTGGCAGTTGGAAGCTCGTTGCTGCTTGGGTGCGGCGAGCCGATGCGCGGGCCTGAGGGCTCAGCGTTGCGAATTGTCGCGGTGGCGCCGAGCATTGTCGAGATTCTGTACGAGCTTGGACAGGGCGACGACTTGGTTGGAGTCGGCGATCATTGTGAGTGGCCGCCCGAGGTGGCGACCAAGCCGCGAGTCGGGGGCTTGCTTGATCCGCGGTTGGAGAGAATCGCGGTCCTCGAGCCGGACCTGGCGATTCTGCTGCCCAGCGAGCAAGCGTTGGCGGGCTCGCTGGCATCGCTCGGTATCGAAGTGCTGATCGCGCCAGCCGAGACGATAGAGGATATCGAGGTCGCGATCACAACGATCGCCGAGCGCACTGGAGCGGGTACAGCCGGAGAGCGGATGCTCGAGGAGCTTCGTCGCAGCTTGACCCCGAAGCCCGTCGCCGAAGGACTCGAGGTGCTTCTCGTGGTGGGTCGCCAGGCGGGACGGTTGACTGAAATATATGCAGCCGCGGAGGGGACGTTCCTGAACGACTTGGTGAGTCGCCTCGGTGCCGTCAACGTCTTGGCGGACTCCCGCCTGCGCTACCCGCGTGTGGGGCTGGAAGAGATCGTCGCACGAAGTCCGAAAGTCGTTGTGGAATTACAGCCGCAGATCCTCGGCGAGAAGGCAAGGCAAGAACTCGTTGCGGATTGGCGCCGAGACATGCCGGGGCCGGTACCATGCGTGATGGTGGTCGAGGGCAGTCATGTCTTGCTCCCCGGTCCGCGGCTGGGGATGCTCTACCGCCAGTTGGGAGAGGCCTTGGTTGCTTGCGGGGAAGTCGGGTGACGGCGGGGCCGGCCATCCGCCTGCGCGGCGTCGAGTGGGCGCCTGGAGGGCGGGGGATCCTCGGTCCGATCGACCTCGAAGTCGAGCCGGGAGAGTGCCTCGTGGTCGTCGGGCCCAACGGAGCCGGAAAAACGACCCTACTTCGCGTCGCCGCGGGCCTGCTGCAGCCAGTGGCGGGAGAGGTGTTTCTCGACGGTCAGAGTCTGCCATCTCTTGCCCGACGCGCGGTGGCCAGGCGGATTGCCTACGTGCCGCAGGTACGGCCCGCTCATATCCCTCTTACGGTCGAGCAGATGGTTCTGCTGGGACGGTATCCGCATTGGCAGCGACGCAAGATCGCTCCGACGGTCGAGGACTTCGCAGTCGTGCGGCAGGCCCTCGAACGAGTGGGACTCGAGACCGTGGCGGCCCGCCGTCTGGATCGTTTGTCGGGAGGTGAGCAGCAAGGCGTCTTCATCGCTGCGTGCCTCGCACAGGAAGCGGGGATTCTGGTTCTCGACGAGCCGACGACGCATCTGGATCCGGGTCATCAGCAAGATGTCGCGTCGCTCATCCTCGACGTGAGTCGAGAGGCCGAGCGGACGATTTTGTGCGCCACGCACGATCTCAATTTCGCGTCCCTCATTGCCGACCGGATTGTCGGCTTGCGGGCAGGCGTGGTGGCCGCGTCAGGTGCTCCGGCAGACGTCCTCGAGCCGCAGTGCTTGCATCGGCTGTTCGAAGCGAGATTCGACGTCTTCGTCGGCGGAGAGCGACCGATGACCGTCCTGCGGCTGGAGCGATGATGCGAGAGCAAGCGATCCGCGCTCTCGCGCTACTCGGTGTCCTGTGGCTGGTGACCGCGGTTGTGGCGCCGACGGTAGGTTCACAAAGCCTGTCATGGGTCGACGTCTTCACCGAGCCCTCGTCTACCGCCGGACAGATCTTCTGGCACTTGCGGTTGCCGCGGGTCTTGCTGGGTCTTTTGGCGGGGGGCGCGTTGGCAATCGGAGGGGCGGCGTTTCAGGCGTTGTTCCGCAACCCCTTGGCCGAGCCCTACACCCTGGGGGTGGCGAGTGGGGCCGCTCTGGGTGCCGTTCTCGCGCACCAGCTGGCTCCGACCGGATTGTCGGGCACGCTGCCAGTTGTTGCGATCGCTAGCTTCCTCGGTGCGGCGCTGGTGTCGGCGGCGATCGTTGGTCTCGCCGCCGGACCGCGAGGCGTGCGGTCCCAGACCCTGCTGCTGGCAGGAATTGCGATGTCGCTCTCGTGTTCCGCGCTTATTCTCTTCGTCCAGTACTGGGCTGATTTCACTCGCACGTTTCGCATGGTGCGGTGGATGATGGGTGGGTTGTCGGTAGTGGGTTGGGGGGAGGTGGTTTGGGTGGCTGTGTGGGTGACGGTCGGTTCGGCGGTGCTACTCGGGCTTCGCTGGGAGCTCAACCAGTTGCTTGCGGGAGAGGAAACGGCTGCGAGCCGCGGTGTCGACCTCGCGAAGTTGCGCTTGCTGGTTTTGGCGGCAACATCCGGCATGGTGGCGGCATTAGTGGCCGTCACCGGGCCTATCGGCTTCATCGGCCTGGTCGTGCCGCACTTGGTAAGAAGATGGTCCGGTGCCGATCACCTGGTTCTTCTTCCGGCGGCTTTTCTCGCCGGCGGAACCTTCCTGACGATCTGCGATGTGGTTGCGCGCCGAGTGCTGGCGCCCGCCGAGCTGCCGGTTGGCGTATTGACGGCTCTGCTGGGTGGACCGTTCTTCCTCTGGCTTCTCATTCGTCAACGGTCAAACGGCGATACGCTGTAGACGGGATGCCGTTGTCGAGACGTGTGCCAATGTCAGATTCGGCGCGACCGTCGAGATTTCGTGGTCGCTTGAGTCTGGCGTTCGGTGCAGGCGTCGTGGCGATGCTCGTCCTCCGAGTGTGGCGAGAGTTTTTTTGGCCGCATGCAATCATCGTCGGCTTGGCGGTGACCGCATTCGTCTACAGCCTCTGGAGGACGTGGGAGACCCTTCGTCGCTGAGACGTAGGCTAAAAGCCCTGGCCGAAGAGCACATCCAGACACTGCTGCGCGAGTCGGCCTAGCGATTCGTCTACCACTCATCGATCACGCGACGACGCTGTCTCACCACCTTACCTGCACGTCTCCAACTGGCACTGAGAGCAGCGAGCCCTGAACCGCAAAGCACGAATGAGTTGAATCCCTCAACCGTGAACAACGCGCTGAGAATCTACAGCGAGCCGGTCGGTTTGCCTTTGATCTCACGCCAGGGAAACACCGCCGCTGCCGCAATCAGCAGCAGGTGGATCGCGCCGCCGAAGGTACTGCCGACAAACAGCAACAGCAACCAGGCGGCAAGGCCCGCGGAGCTGGCCATGAGGCGGAGAGTGGAGCTCGGCACACAATGAGCGTAGCACGGGCCGAACAGCCGTGATGGCGCACCAAGAGCTGTGCTAAGTTGCGTTCGTGGTGGGTCGGTTCTTGGTAGCTCTTGCAGTAGTCGCAGTGCTCGCGTGCGGTAATAGGAGCACCCGGGGACCAGACCGCCTCGAGCCGGCTCTCGAAGTCGAAGACGTCTCCTTGCCGGTGGACGCAGAGCTCAGCATCGAAGCCGACGTCAAAGGCA
>JAOTUP010000242.1 GCA_029863825.1 Acidobacteriota bacterium
GAAACAACGTCATTCTCTGCGGCGGCTCGGGACTGATTCGAAACCTGGGCGGTGTTTTGGAGAAGGCGCTGGGCGAGTTCGGCGGCGGCAAGGTCAAGGTGGTGGAAGACCCGGTCTACGTGGGCTCCGACGGCGGTCTGGCGATCGCCCAGGACGCGCCCGAGAGCGACTGGGAGAAGCTTCCGGCAAAGGCCTGAGACCGGGTGATAGGGAGTGGGGGAACGGCCGGCCGTGGAGCCGGCCGTTCTTGTTCACAAGAAGTCGACGATGAGTCTGCAGGCAGCCCGAGAGAGAGTCGACGAGTTGCGGCGCGAGCTCGAGCGCCACGCCGAGCTCTACTACGTCCGCGATGCGCCGGTTATCTCGGATGAGAAATACGATGCTCTGTTCCGCGAGCTTGAAGAGCTCGAGACGCGCTTCCCGGAGCTCTTGACACCGGACTCGCCGACTCGGCGAGTGGGCGGTGCGCCACTTGACGCATTTGCCAGCGTCGATCACCTCGCGCCGATGCTGTCGCTGGACTCCCATGCCGATCCGGCACAGGTCGAGCGGTTCGATGTGCGGCTGCGCAAGGCGGCAGGGAACACGGCCGTCTCGTATGTCGTCGAGCCGAAGCTCGACGGCGCGTCGGTCGAATTGGTGTACGAAGATGGGTCTCTGGCACGTGCGGCCACACGCGGCGACGGCCGCCGCGGCGAAGACGTCACGGTCAACGTGAAGACGATCCGCTCGGTGCCGCTCTCGTTGCGCGCCGGCGGGGAGCCCGTGCCGCCGGTGCTGGCGCTGCGCGGCGAGATCATCATGCGCGTCGAGGCGTTCGAGACGCTCAACGAGCGCCTGATGAATGAGGGCAAGGAGCCCTTCGCCAATCCTCGCAACGCAGCGGCCGGGGCCCTGCGCCAGCTGGACTCGCGAATCACCGCGCAGAGGCCGCTGGATATCTACGTCTATGACATCTTGTTCGGTTTCCCGCCCGAGATCGGTACACAGTGGCGGGTGCTCGAAGCGATTCGCGAGTGGGGACTTCCGGTCAACGATCTGTCGGAGCGGGTCTCGATCCTGGCCGAGATCGAGGCGTACCACCAGCGCATCATGGAGTCTCGCGACGACATCGGCTACGAGATCGACGGTGTGGTCATCAAGCTCGATGACCTGGCGCTGAGAGAGGAGCTGGGCTCGACCTCGCATCACCCGCGCTGGGCTTTCGCGTTCAAGTTCCCGCCACGCAAGGAGATCACTCGCGTGCTCGAGATCCTGCCCAGCGTCGGCCGCACCGGCGTGGTGACGCCGGTGGCGATGCTGCGGCCGGTGGAGCTGGGCGGCGTCACCGTCAGCCGAGCGACGCTTCACAACCGCGAGGAGGTGGCCAGAAAGGACATCCGAAAGGGTGACCGGGTTCGAGTGCAGCGGGCGGGTGATGTGATCCCGCAGGTGGTCGAGCGAGTCCACGAGCCGGGACGCCGCCGACAGCCTCGATTCACCATGCCGGAGGCCTGCCCGTCGTGCGGCACCGGTCTTATCGAGCGTGGCCCGTTCAGTCTCTGCCCCAACAGCTTCGAGTGTCCGGCGCAGCTCGTTGGTCGCATCTTCCATTTCGGCTCGCGAGCGGCACTCGACATCGAGGGCCTTGGCGACGAGACGGCAAAGCTCCTGGTCGAGACAGGGCTGGTGTCTCATCTGCCGGACCTTTTCGATCTCGAGGCCGGGCAGCTCGTCGAGCTCGAAGGATTCGCCGAGATCTCGGCCGGCAACCTGGTGACGGCGATTGCCACGGCGTCCCGCGTCGAGCTCGAGCGCTTTCTCTTCGCGCTCGGCATCCCGGAGGTGGGCGTCGCCGTGGCTCGCGACCTGGCGACGCATTTCCGCTCGTTCGAGGTGATCCGTGCCGCCGATGAGGAGGCGCTCCAGGACGTACCGGGGGTGGGTCCGCGAATGGCTGAGCAGATCGTCGCCTTTTTTCGCGAGCCGCACAATGCCTCGGTTCTGGATGAGCTCCTGCGGCGCGTCGACCTGGTCCTGCCGGCGGCTGTAGCCGACAACGCGCCGCTCGCGGATCTCAAGTTTGTCTTCACCGGCGCCCTCGAGGCCGTGAGCCGCGAGGAGGCGAAGAAGCTTGTCGAGACAGCCGGCGGGCGCGTCACCGGCTCGGTGTCGAAGGCCACCGATTACGTCGTCGCCGGCGAGAGCGCGGGCTCGAAGCGGGCCAAGGCGGAGAAGCTGGGCGTCGAGATCCTGGACGAGAGGGGCTTCCTGGAGCTCTTAGCCAACAAAGGTCTCTCGCCAGACTGACCCGCGGATGAGGAGAGTTTGTCGACGCCGTGGGGGTCCGCGAGATACGAAGCTGATCGTCGAGCCTCGGGTCGTCATCAAAAGTGTCGGACTGCCGTTCGGGTGTCATGTCGGGCATCGAACAGACTCCGAGGGTTGAAGACGATCATGCTAGCAGCTTGAATGGTGGGCACGGAGAGCCGACTTCGAGACATGCGCACGGCACCCTGCTTCGCCGGTTCAGCGGCGGCGCCGACAAAGACGCCCGGCGGAGGGCTCCGCCGGGCGAGAGGCTGCAGTCGAGAGCGTCGGACTCGAAAGACCTAGCGATTGACGCCGTGGTTGATCTCGATGAGCACGATCTCTTCGTCCATCACGATGCCGACGCCCGGGCAGTAGAGCTTCAAGTCGCCCTCGGCATCCGGGTCCAGCGCGGTCGAATCCAGCACCGCAACACAGTCGTCGAAGGTGCCGGCTGCTGTTGGCACTTGGATTCCCATGCCGACGTGCCGGCCGCGATCCAGGGCCACCCCTGGCGCTACTTCCTGGAAGTATTTGGCGCCCAGAAGGTACCTTCCGGGCATGATGATGCCGGGAAGGGCGCCATCGACTCCGGATCGCCAGGCACCTTCATGGCCGACGATCTCGCCATCCTCATAATCGTCCACGTCCTCGCCGAAGTAGAAGATGTCGCTGGTCTCGCGGCAGCGAGCCATCCAGTTGCGGGACACCTCGACCAACTCGCCGTCCTGGAACTCCCGCTCTTCCATCACCCGAGCCTTGACACTCATCGTGTTGCCGTTGGGCGTCTCGAAGGTGATGCGCTCGGTTTGCTTCAGCATCGTCACTTCGGCTCTGACGAGGATGATCTCGCCCTCATCGTCCTCTTCGCCTTCGAGGATGAGCTGGTAGCCCGGCTTGAGGTTGAAGTAGGGGTTCTGGGATCCGCGAGAGGACCAGCTGCAGTCCTCGAGGCGGAAATCCTGCGTGAACGCGGCGTGCGCGACGCCGCCTGCGATCCCCGGCCAGAGCATGAGGGTGGTGGCCGCGGCCGCCAGCACCGTAGCGGTGATGCGCCGTGCGAGGTCGAGGCTCAATGGTGTCTTCATCCGATTCTCCCTTCAAGAAGTGGTTTCGGTCCAGAACCCGTGGGGAGGGACAAGCGCTCACCAAAGGCCTGTTATCCTTTTTAGATGCTGCGGCGGCGAGAATCCTTCGCTGGGCGAGGAAGAACGTCGGTGATCGTCGAAGCTCTGACGTACGGAGGGGGCGGATGACGGCTGCGGGCCGCGGCGGTTGGCGCAGTGGCGGTCGTTGCCTTGCCGCGGGTTTCCTGGGTGCGCTGCTCGTCGCTCCGACTCCGGTCTCGGCGGCGGAGCGGTCCAGTGAGCGCTACGTGGGCCGGAAGCTCGAACAGGCTCTTCTCGAGCTTCGCGAGCAGGGTCTGAAGATCGTCTTCTCCAGCAACGTCGTGCGACCGCGGATGCGGGTTGATCGAGAGCCGACGGCGTCAGACCCCCGACTCATTCTCGACGAGCTGCTCTCCCCGCACGGACTGGTGGCACGAGACGGACCTGGAGATACGGTCGTCGTCGTTCCAACAGCGGGCACCTTGCCCGAGGAACCAGCGTTGATCAGCGGTTTTGTGCGGTCTGCCGAGGACGAATCGCCGATCGCCGGCGCGACGGTCCTGGTTGTCGACTCCGGTGCCCGAGCGGTGAGCGAGTCCGACGGTCGCTTTGCGATCCTCGAGCCGGGACGCGAAGCGGTTGTGCTCGAGGCCTGGTCGGCGAACTTCGTGGGCCGGCGACTCGAGGGCGTCGAAGGGTCCAGCGAGTCTATGTACGACGTGGTGATTCGGCTCGACCGGATTCCGGTGATCGAGGAGCAGCTCGTTGTCCATCCCAGTCGTGTCTCGCTGCTTCGCGAAACGCCTGCAGCGCCCCTCAGTCTGAGCCGCGACGAGATCTCCGGCTTGCCTCATCTCGGCGGCGATTTCTATCGCGCGCTGACGCTGCTGCCGGGAGCTGCGGGGAACGATGTGAGTGCGCAGTTTCACGTCCGCGGCGGCCGGCGGGACGAAACGCAGATTCTCATTGACGGGCAGGAGCTCTACGAAGCGTTCCATATGAAGGATCGCGACAGCGCGGTGAGCTTCATCTCGCCGCAGACAATCGGCGGCGCCGATCTCAACACCGGCGGCTTTACCGCCGAGTACGGTGACCGGATGAGTGGCGTGCTGGACATGAAGACGGTACGGCCGGCGAGGCCGCGGACCTTCCGCGTGGGTGTGGGCGTGCTGAGTGCACATGCCGGAGGGAGCGG
>JAOTUP010000243.1 GCA_029863825.1 Acidobacteriota bacterium
GAGTCTCGCTCCCGGAGCCATCTCGCACATTACGTTCTATGTTCTCGACCGTGCGTTTGGGGTACACTTCGGCGGTCGATCAGGAGTGGAGATTCTCCAGGTGAGCGGGGGCAGGCCCTTCTTTGGCGGGAGGGTGACCGTGTGGTGGGCCTCCAGATCGGAGAGAGAACGCGAAGAGATGCCGATGACGAGACCGTTCACCAACTCGATTCTTGTGTGCCTGTGTCTACTCGCGCTCCTCATGGGCTGCGACCGCGGAGCGGACACCGTCGAAAGCCGCGGCGACAAGGCCGCGGATGCAGAACAACCAGCAGCCGGCGCGGTAGTCGACTGCGGTAACCCGATGACCTGGGATAGCGACGGCGACGGCGTGAGTGATCGGATCGAAGACGACAATGCCGGGCGCTTCCAGCGCGGACGCTGTGACGACGATCCGAGTCGGCCGGAAGGCAAGTACGCGGCGGGAGCTCTCGTGGGAGGTGTCAACCTCCCGGATGACGGAGCAGGCTATGTGCATGCTGCAGTCGACACGTCGCCGGCCGGCCGCGGCGATTGGGCGGTGCTCGACTTGCTTGCCTGTATCGAGACCGTCGGTCGGGACCTCGAGGGGCTCACCACGGTCCGCATCGGCGACTTGAGCCGGGAATCCGGCGGCGAGTTCGAGCCGCACATTTCTCACCAAAACGGGTTGGAATTCGAGGTGCGCTACCCACGCAAGGATGGGAGCGACGACCTATTCGACATCCGGCAGCAGCACTCAGTGTACGACCCGCTGCTGACGCACCGACTTTTCACCGCGTTCGTTCGGCTTTGCAGAGTCGATGCGATCTTCGCCGACGTCACCATGCTGTCCTTCCCGGTAGAAGAGGGTGACAGCATCATCAACCACCCTGATCGCAGAACTCACTTCCTGGTGCGCCTCGAGCCTCCAGCCGGCGCGAGCTCCAGCGTGGCCCCACGATGACGAGAGTCTTCATCACCTTGGCAACCGCTCTCGCGATCGCCGCGGGTGGACCCGCCTGGTCTCATCCGCATGAGAAGCTGGCGGTCAAGATCAATCCCGACGATCGCACGGAGCTCCTGCGTCTGGATCTCGAGAGCGGCCAGCCAAAGACTCTTTACCGGGCGACGAGAGGCCGCATCACCGAGGCTCGCGTGTCGCCTTACTACAGTCGCGTGGCCTTGATCGAGACGACCGCACCCACTTCCTCCCGGGGCGCGGCACCGGTGAATCGACTCGTCGTGATCACTGCCAAGGGCGCGATTCTCCGCACTGTGGATGCCGATGTCCGGCGCTTCGTTTTCAGTCCCGACGGCAGGAGAATCGCGTACATCGTCGGGCCCTTCTATCCCGGAGGCATCGGCTTCTTGCCACAACGGGCTTTCATCCTCGATATCGACAGTAGGGTCGATCCTTTAGAGCTCGCGGGACTTGACAAGCCGCATGACCTGCACTGGGTGAAGACACCGCGCGAGAACTCAATCTACGTCAAAGTGCTGCGCGACGGCGAGGATCGAGTGCTGCGCTGGGACGTCGCAACCAGACAGGCGGAGGAGACGCCTCTCAAGGGAATTCGCTTTTCTCCGGACGGCGAGTTTCTTCTCGCCCATCCGTACGAGACGATAGAGATCGGAGACTGCGAGCCCGGCAACGAGGGCGACTCCTGCCTCCGCATCATCGAGCGCACGAGCGGACAGGAGCTGCGCTCGCTGGCAGAACAGAAGGGAGCTGCCCAAGGCTGGATCTACGACCGAGGACATCATCTCCTCTTCGTCCAGCGCGATCCGCGCACCGAGACAATCTCCGAGCGCCGGGCAGGGCGAGAGCTTCAAGCCGACTTGATCACCGGCTATTCGGCCGCCGGGGGACTGGTCTTCGAAGTCGGGAGCGACAAACCGCCGGTTCGCGTCGACGGGATCATCGGCGGCGAGGCATCGGCGGGCGACTGGGTGACAGGAAGCCGAGGGATCGTCGTGGCGTCTTCAGACCCCGCGGCGCCTCTCGCGGTGTGCGAGCAACTGCCCTGCGAGAAAAGAGACGATCGGAAGCCGGGACCTGAGCCTTCCAGGCTCCCGGCACCAGCCGCCGACCGGCTCGAGCCAGAGGCAGATGAGGAGTTCGAGTACGCGAATCCGCGCTTTCGCTGGGCGTCCATCGAAGGTGCCGGCGGCTATCAGCTCGACGTCTGCAGCGACCGGGAGTGCGGCGTCCGAGTCGCTGGCTCTTCGCAGATCATCGATACCGAATGGCGCAGCAGTGCGCTGCCGTTGGGAGAGCTCTACTGGCGAGTTGCCGCGGTAGAGGATCTTCCCTCCGGCACCGCGCGCGTCGGTGCGTTCACGTCACCTACACGATTCTTTGTTCGCTCCGAGCGCATCGACCGAGACCCGCCGGTGGCAACGATCAAGACGACCTTCAGGCCGGGCGAACGCGTCGCCAAGGGCAACGTGGCGCTCAACGCTCCGACCGTGAGGATTGTCCCTCGAGTTGATGACGCCGTCAGCGGCGTTGACTGGTGGCGAGCCGACATCGACGGTCGCACGATCGCCGACTCGCGGGATGCCGAGATCAGTGTGCTCGAAGGACCGTGGCCCGATGGAACGCATCGAGTCGACATCGCAGCCGAGGATCGGGCCGGCAATTCGTCTACCGTTGCATCGGGGCAGTTCGTCGTCGACGCACAAGCACCGAGGATCGTCCTGCAGTTCGTCGAGCCAGAGATCGTCGTCGACAAACGGGGAGCGGCTTCCCGACTTTCCGCACGGGACTTCCAGTGGTTCAAACTGACTGAGGACTCGGAACTCGGGATCACCTCCGTGTTCTTCGATCGGCCTGGAGAGCCGCATGCGCGTCGACGGAGAGAACCAGCGGCCGCGCAGACTCCGCTCGCCTACACCAGTGCCTGGCCGGAGCTTCTCCTCTTCGTCCGCGGGGAGTGGCCGTTCGGCGCCTCACTCGAAGCCGATGCATCAGGACGACGCCTGCTCTGGCTTGCGGCGACGGACGACGGATCAGGCGCGGCTTCTCTTCAATTGCGAATACGCACACCGACCGCTCCATCCGGTGCTGCGCAGGTCCTCGAAGTCATCGCGACCGACATGGTGGGAAACGCGAGCCAGCCCTTGACCCTGGAGCTGATTCACTGACGTCGATACCGTTGGAGCCTGCGTACTGTGCGGCCTCATCTTCACTTCATCTCGGGTCCTTCCGGCTTGAAACCGACTCAGGCTTGACGATACGGCGCAATGAGTAGACCGACGGTCGCCGAACGACTCATGAGTCGACTCTCAGAGCGCGCGAAGCCGCCTCGCAGCTGGTGGTTCCCGCATCGCAATGACCCGGGGTTGGAGGCGCTCCCGGCCGACCGAATCCAGCAGGACTTCCTGGACATCTCGTCGAACATCGCCAAGACCCTCGTCACCATCCTCGCGTTCTCCTTCTTCTGTGTCTTCACGCTTCTCGGAGCACCGGATCGAGAACTGATTGCTGCCGGTGCCCAGATCACGATCCCGGTGGCCAAAGTCGGTGTCTCCTTCGCCGGGTTCCTGGTTCTCGGGCCACTTCTCCTGATCGCGTTCTTTCTCCACCTCCATATCTTCGTGTCCTACTGGTTGTCACTGAAAGCGGTCGCCGACAACCCGCGGCGTGGTGCCTATGTGTTCAATCTCCCGTTTCCGTCGACCAGACTTCTGTCATCCATTCTCTTCTATTGGCTCGTGCCGATCGTCATCGGAGTCTTCGCCTGGAAGGCCGCTCCGCAGCCGGTGGCCGGCAGGTTGCTCTTTTTGACCTTCATCGCGACAACCACGTGGAGCTTGTGGACACAGATCCGGCGCACCGGCATATCACTGCGGCAATGGAATCTCCCGCGATGGGCTCTCGTAGCTTCGGCTGCCCTGGCTCTCGTCTCATCGAGCGGGATGTTCCGACGACCCGACCTCTACAGCTCGATTCGATCCCTGCGCGGCGGCATGAGACTCCAGGGCGCAGATCTTGCCGGTCATGATCTCCGCGACCGGTTCCTCGAGAGCGCCGATCTGACGGATGCGGTCTTGCAGGGAGCGGACCTCAATCGCGCCTCTCTTTCCGACGCCAAACTTCTCCGCGCCGACCTGAGTGGCGCCGACCTCACCGACGCCAATCTCCGACGCGCCGATCTGACGGACGCACGTCTGGCAGCGGCAATCTCAACCGACGATGATGCGAGTACCTCAGAAACCGAGGAGGCCATCGTCACGACGATCCCGACCAGACTCGTGGGCGCGATTCTGGTCGAGGCTAACCTCAGGGGTGCGGATCTGACCGCTGCCGATCTCACCGCTGCCGACATGCGGAATGCCCATTTTGGAGAATCTCAATCCGGGCATTCCGCGACGTTGGTCCGCGCCAACCTCAGCCGGGCACGGCTCGAGTCGGCAAACTTGCGCCATGCCGATTTGCGAGGCGCCTATCTCGTGCAGTCGAAGTTGAGGGGAGCCGTCCTGAGCGGAGCCCTCCTCAATGCCTCCGACGACGGCACCACAACGGACTTGACGGAAGCGATGCTAATGGAAACCGATCTCAGCGGCGCCG
>JAOTUP010000245.1 GCA_029863825.1 Acidobacteriota bacterium
ACCGCTTCGCCAACTCCGCCGTCGGCACCCAACACGCCTCGAGCTCCCCGAACCACCGGTGGCGGCGGCTCGCGACGAAGCGGTAGGCTAAATCCCTGACGAATCGAGGAACGACGCGCAGGATCGAAAGTGCGCACCACGGGCGATCGAGCTCGGCTGCGACGCGAAGTGCGGCCTCGCTTTCGACGAAGGCAACGTCGCGGTCGACAAGAACGATGGTGTCGAGCGCTCCCGGGACGATGCCATATCTCTCGCAGAACTCCCGGCCGAGTTCCGACTGCAGAGCGGCGAAGCGGATCACACTCCTCCCGTCGTGGCGAATGATGAACTTCACGGTCCCGGTGCAGAGACCGCAGACGCCATCAAACAGCACGATCGGACCTTCTCGCGGAAGTGACATTCCTCTGGATACTAGCTCTGCCGGCCGGTTCCCGTCAGCACTTCAGACAGGGCGATTCTACGCCCAGACCGAATTCCATTTTGGGCACGGCAATCGAGGATGAGTCGCGAGCGGAAAACATTTACAATGGTGACACCGGTATGAAGGGTCGACGTGGCGTCCACATTGCTCACCGAGTCAGCCTGGCTTGGCTGTGTGCCCTGGGTGCAACCATCGTGGCCGGCGTCCTGAGCTCGCCGGTGGCTGCCCAAGATGTCCCGGTGTCACCGCAGGAGCGACGCATTGCCGAGGAGCAGGGCGAGAAGCTCGCCGCCGTGTGGACCAAACGCCTGCAGGAGGCAGACCAGCATATTCGAGCCGGTGACGGCAAGAAGGCGGTCAAGATCACAAAACTGCTGGCTCGCAATATGATGGACAAGATCCTCTTCGGTGAGTCGGCCGGGCAGTGGATAGGGAGTGCCAACCTGCTGCGTGCGCTGGGTGAAGCGCAGGGTGGGCATCCCGACGAAGCCGTCTGGTACTGGCACGTGGCGCAGCAGCTGTTCCCGGACATCGCGACATACGACCTTACCGAATACGGAGCTGCCGGAGAGCTGCTGGCGACCAATCCCCTGCGGCCGCCGTCATTCGACTCGCTTCCGAGGACCGCCGACCCGGCCAATGCAGACATCTCGCCGCCGAAGGAGGCCTTTTCTCCCATAGCCACCTATCCCTACGCCCAGCGCGAGACCCGAACCGAGCCGCACATTCGTATCGAGTGCAGAGTCGGTGAAGACGGGAAGCTCAGCCATCCGCTCGTCGTCGGCGACGAACGACGCGTGCCATTCGCCTTCACGGCGCTCGATCAGCTGCGGGACTGGAAAGTGAAGCCGGCGACGAGGGACGGCCGGCCCATCGCCGTCCTGCACGAGCTGCTTGTGGAAGTCCGCTAGCCTTCGGCGGACTCCCACTTGCTTCGACTGTTCTCAGCCACTCCAGTGCCCGCAGGTCGCGCTCCGACTCCGGCGCTCACGCAAAGCGCCATAGCCCCGAGTGTCGCGCAGCGCGGCGCACCCGCTCAAGCTCGTTGACTCCGGGTCGCCGATCGATCTCGCTGAACCGAGCCTCGCCCCTTCGCCCCGTCTCGCCGACCTGATAGTGCGGCTCGTACTGACCCATGACATTGACATAGGTATGGGGAGAGATTTCCTCGGCAAGCCACTCGAAGATCTTGGTGGCCTCGTCCAGCGCCCCCGGCATGACGAGGTGGCGTACGAGCACTCCGCGTCGCGCCACACCGTCGGGCCCAAATCGCAGCGGGCCGACCTGCCGATGCATCTCACGAATCGCCTGACGCGCGGACTGCGGGTAGTCCGCGGCCTTGGCCAGGCGCTTGGCGCTGTCACTGTGCCAGAACTTGAAATCGGGCATGTAAATGTCGATCAGCCCATCCAGCAGCTCGAGTGACGACAGAGCGTCGTAGGCGCTCGTGTTGTAGACGATCGGCAAGCGCAACCCACGCGGCACGGCGTCGGCAATTGCCTCGACAACCTGCGGCGCCACGTGCTCGGGCGTCACGAAGTTGACGTTGTGACACCCGCGTGCCTGCAGCTCCAGCATGAGATCGGCAATCTCTCCAGCCGTCATCTCCCGACCGATGCGCCGCTGCGAGATGTCCCAGTTCTGACAGAACACGCAGCGCAGGTTGCAGGACGAGAAGAAGATCGTCCCCGAGCCATGCCGACCGCGCAGGCAATCCTCCTCGCCGAAATGCGGAAATGCGCTCGCTACCCGCGCGTAACGCGCCGTGTGGCACGCAGCAGTTGCGCCGGCCAGCCGATCGATCCCGCAATCGCGCGGGCAGGCTCGGCAGTCGGCCAGCTCCCTCATCGCCGTATCCACACGCTCGGCGAGCTCTCCCCGGCGCCAGGTACTAAAGGAGACCGGCTCGAAATCGTCAATCAGGAACCGTGAATCTCTGTCCGATGAGAACGCTCGTTGAATGTGCATGGCTCTACCCGACGGTGCTCGGCTTCAGTCTATCGGTCGACGGCGCTTTCGGTGCCCGGTCGAGGTGAGAATCCGAAAACCGGAGGGCGCCCTAACCGACTGCACAGCATCGGTCCCGCCCGCCCTCGCGCCTCCCCTCCTCCGCTCCTGAACAGAAGGGTCAGCAGCGAGTACAATTCCCTCTCGATGAGGGCCCGGAAGCTCGTGCGCACCCGAATTATGATGCTTGTCACGCTTGTCACGCTGACCGTGACAACCCCAGGGAGCTTCGCAGCGAGACGTTTCCAAAGACCCAATGTACTCCTTGTCACCATCGATGACCTGTCGACCGATCTCAGCATCTATCGCAATCGTGAGGTTGTCTCGCCACACTTCAAACGCCTGGCGAGCAGGAGTATGCGCTTCGACCGCGCCTATACGCAGTTCCCGACCTGCAATCCGAGCCGAACATCGATGCTGACGGGCCTCCGGCCCGGAACAACCGGCATTCTCGACAACACCGTCTTCTTCCGCACGCTGCTTCCCGATGTCGTGACCTTGCCGCAGTTCTTTCGCCAGAGAGGCTACTTCACGATGAATATCGGCAAGACCTTCCATGGCGTCGGCGACAAGTCGTGGGACGACCTGTCCTCCTGGGACATTTCGATCACGCCCGGTGGGCGCAACAAGTGGCGCTCCGGAGAGGGCCGCAATCTGACGAACGACAAGATCGCCTGGGCGCGTTGGGTCGCCTCCGACCGGCCGGACGCCGATCATCCCGACGGCCGGGTCGCGTCCGCGGCGGTGAGCGCGCTGGAAGAGCTGCACTCCACCGCCGAACCATTCTTCCTCGCCGTCGGATTCCAGCGCCCCCACTCGCCGTTCATCGCCCCCAAGCGATATTTCGATTTGTACGACCTGGCTCAGCTCGAGCTTCGGGATCCGCCGGCCGAGCGCTCGGATAACCTGCCGAGCGCCACCACGAAGCGGGACGCGAGGATCTTTCGCCGCATGCAGGAAGGCGATCGGCGAGAGTTCCTGCGCGCCTACTACGCCTGTGTCTCTTTCATCGACCAGCAATTGGGTCTGCTGCTCGACACTCTCGACCGGCTCGACGCCTGGGATGACACGATCGTGGTCGTCACATCCGATCATGGCTTCCACCTCGGCGAGCACGAGTGGTGGGGAAAGAACACCGTGTACGAGCCGTCGAATCGCGTCCCGCTCATCATCTACGCGCCCGGTGTGCCGCTGCGGCGCCACCGCTCTCGCCGTATGATCGAGCTCGTGGACATTTATCCAACGCTCGTCGAGCTTGCGGGATGGGTCCCGTCAGCGGAACTCGAAGGAAGGAGCCTCGTACCGTTGCTGGAAAAGCCGGTGCGCCCCTGGAGCAAGGCCTCTTTCAGTCAGGTCAAACGGAAGAAGTTCGACGGCGTGTCGCTGCGCACCAAGCGCTGGCGATACTCGGAGTGGAACGCGGGCGAGAACGGCGTCGAGCTCTACGATCACTCCAACGATCCCGGCGAGTACGCCAATCTGGCAACGCTGCCGGAATACGGCGCCGTCGTCCGCCAGCTCGAGGAGCTGCTCCGGTCAGTCTTTCCCGACAATTAGCTCTCTGGCTTCTCTCAGTACGGGCACTCCGGATTGCAGAGCTTCAGAGCGAGGAAAGAGGTGCCGGGCGCCCACGTTTGTATTTCCCAGGCCCCGAGGTCTTGGGCGAACAAGCACCATTCAGCCGGTGCACGGTGTGCGGGTGAAATCTCGCACCCGGCAGCGGCTCAACGCTCCTTTGTGCGGACGCAGCAGCCTCGGTATCCTTGCCGGTGTGAAAACGGAATGGGACGCCGAGGGGAAGCGCATTCGCCTCCTGTTCGCTGACGGTGAGTCGCTTGCCGACTTTCACCGCGCTGTCGTCGAACAGAACGGGCTCATGGTGTCCCTCCCGGTCGAGCTCGCGCTCTATTCCAAGGCGGCGGTCGAGCTGATTCACGACGGCATGACGCTTCTCGACTTCGAGGCCGAGGTTGCCCAGGCATTCGAGGTGCCGGACAGTTCCTGGAACACGGCTTTTCTGACGCAGGACGTGCCGTCCCTGCCAGAGGCACACGATGACGACACCGAGGCAGAAGATGAAACCGAAACCCGTGGCACGGCGCCGGTCTTCCGCATTCAGCAGATGAACCCGAACGA
>JAOTUP010000244.1 GCA_029863825.1 Acidobacteriota bacterium
CGGAGGCCCGCGCTATTGCCCTAGCAACCGCCGAGAAGGCCGCCATACTGCTGAAGAACGAGGGGCCACTCCTGCCACTCGATCCCTCAGAGCTCAGGACGATCGCAGTCATCGGTCCCAACGCCGATGAGACGATACTCGGCGGCTATAGCGACGTGCCAAAGCAGACGGTGAGCCTGCTCGACGGCGTTCGTGCCTATGTCAGCGCCCATCAGGGCGACAAGACGGAGGTGCGCTTCTCTCCAGGCGTTCGCATCACGGAGGAGCGCAACTGGTTTGGCGACGATGTCAAGCTCATTGACCCGCAAGCCAACCGGACGATGATTGCCGAGGCCGTCGAGGTCGCAAAGGAAGCGGATGTCGTGATCCTCGCAGTCGGCGACAACGAGCAGACGAGCCGCGAGGCGTGGGCAGAGAGCCATCTCGGGGATCGCTCCAGCCTCGAGCTCGTCGGCGAGCAAGAGGATCTCGTTCGCGCGATCGTCGAGACCGGCACGCCGACAGTTGTCGTGTTGATCCACGGCCGTCCGTTGGCCGTCAACTCGATCGCCGAGAGCGTTCCGGCCATCATCGACGGCTGGTACCTCGGCCAGGAGACCGGCACCGCCCTGGCCCGGATTCTCTTCGGCGACGTCAACCCGGGCGGCAAGCTCCCGGTGACCATCCCCCGCTCTGTGGGCCAGCTGCCGATGTTCTACAACCACAAGCCGACGGCGCGGCGCGGGTATCTTTTCGGCACCACCGAGCCGCTGTGGCCGTTCGGCTATGGGCTCTCGTACACCACGTTCGCCTTCGAGAACCTGACGCTCGGTCGCTCCGAGATGGGAATTGACGATTCGGCTACCGTCTCCGTCGACGTCGTCAACACCGGCGACCGGGCAGGTGACGAAGTCGTTCAACTCTACATCCGCGACGTGGTGAGCTCGGTGACGCGCCCGGTCAAGGAGCTGAAAGGTTTCGAGCGAGTGACGCTCGCGCCCGGCGAGCGCAAGACCGTTACCTTCACGGTTGGTCCAGAGCAGCTCCGTTTCTACAATCGCTCGATGGAGCGCGTCGTCGAGCCGGGAGCGTTCACGCTCATGGTGGGGTCGAGCTCGGTCGATCACGAGTCGATCACGTTGACTGTGGTGCCGTGACTGTGGTGCCGGGCCTGCAAGATGCAAGTTGAGCGAACAGAAAAATCTGAACGACAGAACTGACACGAGGGCTTTCGGGTAGCCTTGAACTTGCATCTTGCAGGCCCGGCACCATGACCTACCTCCTCGGCATCGATACGTCGACCACCGCGACCAAGGCGCTCCTGATCGACAGCGCCGGGCGTCAGGTGGGCGCTTCGTCCTCCGAGTACGATCTGTCGACTCCGAAGCCACTGTGGGCAGAGCAGGACCCCGGTCTCTGGTGGACAGCGACGCGGACCGCGATCCGCCAGGTACTCGCGGACTCGGGAGTCGATCCGGCTTCCGTCGGCGGCGTCGGCCTCACCGGTCAGATGCACGGACTCGTTCTTCTCGACGAGGCAGGGGAGGTACTGCGCCCGGCGATCCTGTGGAACGATCAGCGCTCGGTGGTGCAGTGCGACGAGATCCGCCAACGCCTCGGACTCGAAGAGCTGGTGCGAATCACCGGTAACGACGCTTTCCCCGGATTTACCGCCCCGAAGCTTCTCTGGGTGCGAGACAACGAGCCCGAGATCTACGCCCGCGTTCGCCAGGTCCTGCTGCCGAAAGACTACGTGCGCTTCTGCCTGAGCGGTGACTACGCGACGGATCGCGCCGGGGCCGGCGGCACTCTCATGCTGGACCTCGCCAGTCGCGACTGGTCGAGTGAGCTCCTCGAGGCGCTCGAGATCCCCCGCGAGTGGCTGCCACCGACGCACGAAGGGACGGAAACGACCGGCGTGGTCTCGGCCATGGCTGCCGAAGCGACCGGCCTGGCGCCCGGAACTCCCGTCTTCGGCGGTGGTGGCGATCAAGCGGCTCAGGCCGTCGGCGTTGGCGCTGTCACGAGTGGTGTGGTCGCTCTGACGCTGGGAACATCCGGCGTCGTCTTCGCGTCCAGCGAGAAGCCCCTCACCGAGCCCGAGGGACGCATGCACGCGTTTCCGCATGCGGTCCCCGACACTTGGCACGTCATGGGTGTGATGCTGTCGGCCGCCGGAAGCCTGCGCTGGTATCGGGATGTCGTGGCTTCCGACGTCGACTACGATGCTCTACTCGGAGAGGCCGCCGAGGTCGAGCCTGGGAGCGAAGGTGTCGTCTTTCTTCCGTACCTCTCGGGCGAACGCACGCCACACGCCGATCCTCACGCTCGAGGAGCCTTCGTGGGGCTGACGCTGGCGCACGGCCGCGGCCACCTGACGCGAGCCGTGCTCGAAGGCGTCGCTTTCGGCCTCAAGGACAACCTGGCGCTCATGGCTGCCGTCGGCCTCGAGGACGTCGGCCAGGTCCGCATCTCCGGCGGTGGCGCCAGGAGCCCGGTCTGGCGACAGATCCTGGCCGATGTGCTGGGCGTCGAGCTGGTTTCAGTCGAGACGTCAGAGGGTGCAGCCCTTGGTGCGGCTCTCTTGGCCGGCGTTGGATCTGGAGTCTGGGAGTCGGTTGAGAAGGCCTGCGGAGCGGCCGTCCAGCTCGGCGACATCACAAAGCCCGATGCCGACGCACGGAAGCCCTACGCCCGGATCTACCAGCGCTTCCGGGAGTGTTATCCGGCGATGAAACCATTGTTCAGCAGCGGCTGAGCGGCGTCGTTGTGCAGTCAAGAACCTGGTCGGAATATCAGTCCCAGCATCGAAAAGTCGAATTCACGGGTGGGACCATCTGTCGAATTGGTGCCGCGCTCGCTTCCCCGTGTCCTTCTCGTGCCTGATCGAGAGAAGGTACGCCCGCACACATTCTGATTTTCGACTTCTTAACGCCCGCCACCGGCCTCCCCTATCTCGCCCGTCTCGTGCTCGTCCGTATCCTCCTCTTCACCCTTCTCCAGCCGCAGCGCCGCCCAGTACGAGATCTGCCCGAGGGCGATGCCGACGTAGCCGTCGATGGCGTAGTGCCAGCCGGTGGTGATCGAACCCAGGAAAGTCAGGAGGGTGGCGATGGCGGCGGGGACGAACAACGGTCGAGCGTAGCGGTACATCCACAGCATCAACATCCAGTGCACGCCGACGTGCAGGCTCGGCATGGCTGCGATGCCACGGGTCGGATTGAAGCGGTGCAACTGGCCGCTCTTCATACCCTGGATGATCGTCTGGTAGTTCTCCCACAGGAGCTGCTGCGCGCCGTGGCTCACCGGCATGTCTGGCATGACGTCACGCCATGTATCGGTGAACGCATAGATCGGTCCGAGGGCCGGCAGGGCGGTGTAGAGCCATGCCCCGAGCACCCAGATGAGCACGCAACTCAGAATGAACTGCCGGCGCACCAGAGCTTTGGGGCTGGCGCAGAAGAATGCGATGCTCAGCGAGACCGTGGGAAGCCAGAGCCCGTACCAGAGATCGAGCCAGCTGAGCAGGCCACTGCTTGCTGATTCGATCAACACGATGGAGGGCGAATAACCGAAATGGACCAGAGCATCGAGGCGCCATAGCGCCTGGTCCCACAGCTTTGCGTTGACCAGCGGGACACAGACCTTGAGCCAGAAGTAGGTGTAGTTGAAGACGAGGACCGCCAGCCAGACCCTGAGCGAAAGGACGATCCACTGCAGCGTGGCAATCTGACGCAGGTACTCGAGCGGAGATTTTCGCCGCACTCCGGTAAAGACGCCGTAGAGACCGATGCCGACGAGAAAATACTTTGCCATCACCGGCAGGAGCGGCGGGATGGTGTAGTCGAAGGTCTCCCAGTCGATGCGAAGTCCGCGCGCACGCAGGAAGGCGATGGCGATGACGAGACTGAGCCAGGCGGCGATCTCGAACGGATAGGGCCGCAGCCAGGGGGGCCAGCGGCGACGGGGCGGCGCCTCTGCCACTTCGGCTGGCTCTTCCGTATCCACGAGCCGAATCGTAGCAGTCGACTTCGGTACTGACGCCTGGCAAACGAGAAGACCTGTATCACCCTGGCCTAATAGCTGAGATGATACGGAATCGGCGACTTACCTTTGGTACCTTGGAGGTGTGGAATCAATGACACGGTTTCGAACAATCTTCTCCACCGCCTTCGTCCTCACATCTTTCGCTACTTCTCTGACGCCCGCTATGGCCGAAACGCTCCCGGCAACGGAGCGCGTTGGCGAGCTGACACTGGAGGAGAAGGCCGCCCTCACCACCGGTCAAAACGCCTGGCAGACCTTCGAGGTGACACGCCTCGGCATCCCGGCCGCCTGGATGGCCGACGGACCGGTCGGGCTTCGCAAGAGCACCGGCGAAAACGTCACCGACAGCGTTCCTGCGACGTGCTTTCCCAGCTCGGCGGCGATGTCCGCGACGTGGAACGAAGATCTTGTTGAGCGGCTGGGTTTCGCTATCGGTGCCGAGGCGAGAGCGAACGACGTGAGCCTACTGTTGGCGCCGGGCTTAAATATCAAGCGCCACCCACTTGGCGGCCGCAACTTCGAGTACTACAGCGAGGAT
>JAOTUP010000246.1 GCA_029863825.1 Acidobacteriota bacterium
TCATCCGTCGGCAGATAGGTGGCGAGCTGGATCTCGAAATGGCCGAGCTGCGGGTCGAGGATCTGCTCGACGACATCAACACCGATGTCATGACTCCCGCCTGGGTGTGCTTCTCGTATCGGCCGGAGGATATCGCTCGGGACGCCTACGCCGGCCTGGTCGTCGAGGGAGAACGGCTGATTCCCCGCGACGCACTCGGCAACGGGAACTTCGAGATCATCGTCTCCGGATATCGCAAGGGCGTCGGAAGCTCCCGCGAAACGGCGGTTCAGGCCGAGAAGTGGAGCGGGATTCGGATCGCGATTGCCGCATCCTTCGCCCCGATCCATGCCGCAAACAACATCAATCAGGGCGTCCTGATGGGAGATCACGAGATCCTTGTCCGCCTGCAGGCGGGCGAGAGTGTGCCGCTGGAGGAATTCTGCGGCTCGTTTGACGATCTGACCCGGCTCAAGATCCGATACGGGGGCTTGTTCGCGTTCTCACGAGCGTTGGCGGCGGGCGAGATCGAACCACCGGCCGGCGACACGCGCGAGCGGCCGATGACGATGGCTGAGAAGATCCTGGCGATGCACGCAGTCCGTGAGACGCGGTCGGTCACACCCGGCGACGCCCTCATCGTGCGAGTCGATGGCGGGTACTCGCACGAGTTCACGACAGCACAAGTCCACCATTTTCTGCAGCAGGAGGTCGGATCGGCGTACTCGGTTCCGGAGCCGCAACGCTTCGCCGTTTTCGAGGATCATCTGATCTACGCCGACGAGGTTCCCAAGATGCGGCCCTTTCTCGACAAAATCGAGGAGTTACGGCGGCTGCAGAGGGAGTTTCAGCTGCATACCGGCGTACAGGACTTCTCGGCTCGCGACGGAAGATCGCCCGGCATTTGTCACGAGGTGGCACGCGAGCGCCTGATCGCTCCGGGTCAGTTCATTCTGGCGACTGACAGCCACACCTGCATGGGAGGCTGCAACAACGCTCTGACCTGGGGCGTCGGCGCGACCGAGTACGCGAATCTACTCGCCTCGGGCCTGACGACGGTAGAGGTGCCGGAGTCGATTCGCTTCGAGCTTACCGGCTCACTGCCCGACGCAGTCACCGCCAAGGACGTGATGCTTTACATTCTTCTGCACCATGCCAAGACTCAGCAGACTCTCAATCGAGTGATGGAGTTCGGCGGTTCAGGACTGCAGTCGCTGTCGATGGACGAGCGCGCGACACTGACCAACATGGCAACCGAGTGTTCGGCACGCGGGGCGATCGTCGAGGCCGACGAAAAGACCGTCGACTGGCTCCTGCAAAGGCGCGAGGATCTGACGGCATTGCAGCTGGAAGCAGCACGCGTCGTGCCCGACGAAGGCGCGAGCTACGGCGGGGGAGTCGTCGAGCTCGACCTGTCGACGATGCGGCCGATGGTGGCGCATCCTGGAGATCCGGATCGTGGCATCGCGTCGGATCCGACGAACGGGGCGTTGGTCCAAGAGCTCGGTGACGTGCGGATCGATATCGCCTATGGCGGTAGTTGCACAGCGGGCAAGATCGATGATCTGGAGTTCTATCATCGCGTCATCGCCGAGGCGGTTGCGGCCGGGCGCCGTGTTGCGCCGACGGTCGACTTCCTGATTCAGTTCGGCTCGCTGGAGGTCGAGAAATACTGTCGCCGCCGCGGCTTCATGGAGACATTCGCAAAAGCCGGAGTGAGGCTCATCTCGCCCGGTTGCGGCGCCTGCATCGGCTGCGGCCCCGGTGTCTCGGACCGCACGGATCAGGTGACGGTGTCGGCCATCAATCGCAACTACAAAGGTCGATCCGGCCCCGGCAAGCTGTACCTTGCGTCCCCGCTGACGGTAGCCGCGTCGGCATTCGAAGGCCGCATTGCCGCGTACTCGCCGGGGATGTTCACGCGCGATTCTGCGGAGGCGTCCGCTTCATGACGGAGCGATTCGCACTGGTTGCGCGATCGACCCGCGGTGCATATACAGAGAGCTGGCACTTCGGCGCGGTTGCCGTGACGACACCGGATGGCCGTCTGGTGGCTCGAATTGGAGACCCGACGGTTCGCGTATTCATGCGCTCGATCGCCAAGCCGATTCAGGCGGCTCCGTTGATGATGGCGAACGGGCCGCTGGAGCTGGGTCTGAGTCCGGAAGATATCGCCCTGCTCTGCGCCTCACACGCCGGCACGCCGGCTCATACCGAGCGTGTGGAGCGTCTTTTGCTGCGCGGTGGGTTCGACGTCGCCGATTTGGCCTGTGGTGCTCATGAGCCGTTGTGCGAGGCGACGGCTGAGGCCATGCGTCGCAAAGGCGAATCACCTTCGGCGCTGCACAGCAACTGCTCTGGGAATCACGCAGGCGTGCTCTTGGCGTGCCGTCTGCTCGGCTATGTGACTGAAGGCTACGCGCATCCCGAGCACCCGCTGAACCGTCGGATTCTGGAGCTCCTGGCGCGTTTCTGCGGGCTCGGGCCGCCGGACATCGAGGTGGCGGTGGACGGCTGTGAGCTGCCGACCTACCGGGTGCCGCTCGCCGCCGCCGCACTGGCGTGGGCGCGTCTGGCCGATCCCGCTGGCGGAGGCCTCGAGGCTGCCGAGAGGGATGCGGTGCGCACGTTGATCGAGGCGATGGCGACATGCCCGGATATGGTCGCCGGCTGCGAACGGTTCACCACCCGGCTGATCGAGGTCACGGGCGGTCGGATCGTCGGTAAGGAGGGCGCGGACGGGCTCTACGCGATGGCGATTCGCGGACCGATGGCTCTCGGCGCGGTCGTCAAGATCGCCGACGGCAAGGAGGGCTGCCGCGCCGGTGTCGTTCTCGATGTCCTGCGTCAGCTCGGGTCGTTGAGCGCTGAAGAGTTCGAGCAACTGCAGGAGTTTTACCGCCCGGCGATCTCGACGCGTCGCGGTGTCGTCGTTGGAGCGGTGACGCCAGACGTGCACCTGAAGAACGGTGATGAGGCGGCCGAGATCGAAACGGGGCTCGCCGAGTCGGCGAAGAGATGACGCCGCACACCGTGGTCGCCGAGAGGAGAGAACGAGTGCCCAGCACCCAGATTCGCATTGCCCACAGTCCGGATTCGGACGACGCTTTCATGTTTTATGCCCTGACGCAGGGATTGCTCGATACCGAGGGCCTGGAGATAACCCATCGACTTGTCGACATCGAAACCCTCAATCAAGCGGCATTCGGCGGAACGTACGAGATCACCGCGGTATCGATTCATGCCTACGCATATCTCACCGAGAGCTACGCTTTGATGCCGTCTGGCGCCAGCTTCGGTGACGGCTACGGTCCGGTAGTGGTGGCTGCGCGACCGTTAGACAGAAACGATCTGGTGGGTGTCAAGGTCGCGATCCCCGGTGAGCTGACGACAGCTCACCTGGCTCTCAAGCTCTGGCAACCGGGCGCCGAGACCATGGTCGTACCGTTCGATCAGATCTTCGAGACCGTTGAAAGCGGCGCCTGTGACGCCGGTGTCGTGATCCACGAGGGCCAGCTCACATGGCAGGATCGCGGACTCCATTCGGTTGTCGATCTCGGCGCGTGGTGGAAGGAAGAGACCAGAGCCCCACTTCCTCTCGGGGCCAACGCCATTCGCAAAGACATCGAACATGGACTGCAGCGTCGGTTGTGCCGGCTTCTGACTGAAAGCGTCAACTACGCCCTGGATCACCGTCAGGAGGCTCTGAAATATGCGATCCGATACGCCCGGGATCTGGAGCAGGATAGCGAGCGCTCCGATCAGTTCGTCGGCATGTACGTCAACGACTGGACGCGCTCCTATGGCGAAGAAGGGCGTCGGGCGGTGCAGTCTCTTCTGGATCGCGGTTTCGACGCCGGGCTTATCGATCGGCGGGTGACTGCGGAGTTCGTCGACGACAAGCGCCACGGGTGAGCCTCGCTCGCGTCGTCACCGCCCCGTGCCGGCGAGCTGGATGCCGGCGTCGACGTGGGGAACGGCAGCCTCACACCTCGACCGGCGCCCACGGTGATCGACCCCGAACTGAAGATTGACTGGCACGCACGGTCGCGCCGCGGAGCCGAGGCTCTCGAGCGCCGGCCGGCTGTGCCGTCGGAGGGCGACGCGATTAATCGGCCGTTCGCAGCTCGAAGGGGAACGGCAGCAGGTCTCCGAGTCGATGCTCGATGCTCTCATCCTCGAGATTCGCCAGCAGTACCGGCATGTCGGGCGTGCCGAACTCGCTCAGCACCTCGCGGCAGGGCCCGCAGGGCGTCGCCGGCGGGTCGGTGTCGGTGGCGACGGCGACGGCGGTGATGCGACGTTCGCCGGCGGCGACTGCCGAGGCGACGGCAACGCGCTCAGCGCAGACGGTCAGCCCATATGTCTTGTTCTCGACGTTACAGCCGCTGAAGATCCGCCCCGAGTCGGTGAGCACGGCCGCCCCGACGGCGAAGCCGCTGTATCGGCAATAGGCTCGGCGACGAACAGCGAGAGCAGCTTCCAGGAGAGGCTTCCAATCCATAGAAAGCGAATCTAGCATGGAGAAGCGCTGTGATAATCTGATCGTCCTGCAAACGAAACC
>JAOTUP010000247.1 GCA_029863825.1 Acidobacteriota bacterium
ACTGTATCCGCGAATCTCTCCAGACTCTCCGCGTCCCGAGATTCCACGACTCGTCGCCTCGCCGCCTGTCTCTTGTAACGACTGCGACAGCAGTTCAGCGCAACGCGAAACACCCAGGTTTTGAGGCTCGATTTGCCGCGAAAGCCTCCGAGATACCGGTAGACCCGCAAGAAAGTCTCTTGTGTACAGTCGGCCGCCTCGCTCTCGTCCCCTCCCAGGCGCAAAGCCAGGTTGTACACCATCGTCGCAAAGCGGGAGTAGACCTCCTCGAAGGCTGCCCGATCACCGTAGCGGTGCCGCTCGACGAGTTCCCGGTCGGAATCGATGACGTCACAAGACACGAATGTTGCTGTTGCCATCCCTCTTCTCACCCATGCGGAGGTTGATCCCGCTATTCATTGAGACTGCTCCGAAGGACGAGAAGTTCCAATGCAAAACCGGTGTAGGCGTTCGGGTCACCGACCGGTCAACGCAACTTGCATCTTTTCCCCTCCCGAGGAATGCCCGTAGTAGTCGACAATTCCATGGACGATCCTCTCGGCGACCTGCTGTCTGAAGGCTCGAGTCTGAATCAGTCGTCGGTCTTCAGTGTTAGCGAGGTTGCACACTTCCAGCAGCACCTGAGCCGGAACCGCGTTGTACCGAAGCACGGCCGGCACCCACTCCTTTCGTTTGCGAATCACTTTTTCGCGCACCGGCTTGTCGGGATGAACCGCGAGGTCCCCGGCTTCGAAGCTACGGACCAGAGTCTCGGCCAACTCTCTCGACAAACCCTCACTCTTGACACGCTCGGCGTACGAGAAGGCGACGCCCGGGTTTTCTTTCACTTCACGCCGTGCCGCATAGACGGCCCCGGTTTTGGAATAGGTTCCGCTTCGGTATTTGGCCCCGGGTATGTAGGCCATGGTGCCGCGCAGCGAAGGATGCAGCGAATCGGCGTGAATCGACAAAAAGACAATCTTGTCGGCGTCGCCCTGTCGCTTCAGCGACTGCCGAAAGTAGCTGTTCGCAAGATACCAGCGCAAGTGCAACCCGACCGTGGAGTCGCTAATCGCGTATGAGGGTGTGGTCAGAATCTGATGACCGCGCGAGTGTGGCAACACGTCCTCATCGAGAAGCCCGAATTCTCGTCCGTCCCGGACGGTAGCAAGGACCTGAGCAGCAGTTGTCCGCTCGAGTAACCGTTTGACACGCACCATGATGTCGTACACATACACGCTCTCCCAGACGCCGTCGGCAGACGCCCCGACGTCCGATCCACCATGCCCGGCATCCAGGATCACGGTGATGCCGCGCAAGCGTTCCGCAGTCACGGGATTGCTGTACCGGGCGCTTGCCAGAAGACCTGCCTCGTACTCGCGCCGACGCGGATCAGAGGCCGGCAAGAACTCGGGAAGTAACAGATCGAATGGGATCTTCACCGTGTACCCGACCGGGATTTCGCGCACATCACGAATCCCGCTGCGCTCTGCTATTTCCGCCGCCAGAGCATTGACATCATCGGCGTAGATCCGCCCCGTGAACCGGATGACGACGCTCGAGTACAAAGCTTCGCCCGGTTTCAGGCGATAGGTCGCATACTCCCCTGCTTTGTCGGCGGCATACTCGACGTAGAAAGGTGACTCCGGCGGCAACGCCGAGCGAAGCGCCGGTCGCAGAAGCCGCGCCGGGACGAGAATCACTCGCCCAGGAGCAAGGTCATCGTCGGCAAGCTTGTTGGCTTCACGAATCGCGCGATAATTATCACCGCGGCCAGTGAACCACCGGGCGACGTGCCACAGACTCTCACTGCCGTAATCCGAAATGTTACGAACCTGATGGTACCAACCACCGCTGGCCGCATAGTCCGACACGAACAGCGCCCGGACGACATCCAGTTGCATCTCGGGTCGCAAGAGGATCAACGGAATGCGATAGCGAACACCCGCCAAGAGTCGCTCGGCGCCCGCGTTCGCCTGTGAGATCGCTCGTGCGTGATCCGAGCCGCCACAGAAACGGCGCGAGAAGCCGAGTAGTCCCTCGCCACGCTCGGGAGGAGCCTCGAGGAAGATCTCTCGCTCATCAGTCAGGGCTGCGACCCGCCCCTCCGACATGGCGACGCGCAATGTGGACGCAACACCCTCACCCACGGTGCCCAAAGCCAGGACCACCGCGACGAGCGCAAAACTCCTTAACTGAAGCCGGTTTACATCCATATCCTTAAAGCGGAATTTTAGTGACTGCAGAGCCGCGAGGCAACTGCGCGACTCAGTCGCACTGCGCCGACGTCGCCCCGACAGGCCCGACCTGCGAGAATCGACCGCGTGATCGCCTCTCCCGAGTCCTTCAGTCGACTCACCGAACTGCCGCCCCTCCAGGCGGCTCGCCGGGTGTCGAATGGGCGGCCTTGCCACCTGGTTGGTGGCGCTCTCCGTGACTCCTATCTGGGTCTCGCTGCCGCAGATCTCGATCTGGTCGTCGCCGGTGACGGCGACGCGTTCAGCCGCAACCTCGCAAACCAGCTCGCCGCGCGACTCGTAGCCCTCGGCGGAGACCGCTTCGCGTCCTACAGACTCGTCGGCCGGCGCTTCACGCTGGACGTTTGGGGTCGCGGCGAGACAACTCTGCGCTCGGATCTCGAGCGACGAGACTTCACCATCAATGCGCTGGCCCTCGATCTCCACACGGCCTCTCTCGAGGATCCGTTCGACGGCCTTGCCGACATGCGTGACCGCACCCTGCGAGCGGTCACCGCTGCCGGCATAGCGGCTGATCCGTGTCGGGTTTTGCGGCTCGTCCGCTTGGCTCTATTGTTGCCGAGTTTCTCCATCGACTCCGGAACGTTCGACTTGGCAGCGGAATCAGCGTCGAGACTCTCGGAGGTGGCGGCGGAACGCCTCCGCTCCGAGCTGGGGCGCATCCTCGGCGATGGCCAGCCGACCCAGGCCCTCGACCTGCTGATCCGGCTGTCGGTCCTCGGCGCTCTCTGGACCGCCTCCTGGTGGACAGACCGTAACGGAGAGAGCCTGCACCAGTGGCTCGCGCGCTACGAGAAGATCGAGGTCAAGTGCGTCGAGATCGCCGGACGTCGCCCGAATCGGCTGCTGAGCGTGCATGCCTTGATCGCTCGAGCCGTCGGCGAAGGCTCGGGGACAGCCGTTTCGGACATCGTCGGCAGACTCCGCCGCCGGGGCCTGATGACGAAAGCCCAGTCGCGCCGCGTGGCACCACTCGCGGTCGCCCCTGTCGCGCTGTTCGACGAATCGCCGCGCCGATTCCTGGCTCGCTGGGGCGAAGGCTGGGTGGACGCGGCGGCGGTTCTCGCCAGTCATTCCCTCGAGACGGCGGACGCGCGTATCGACGAGCATCTCACCTCCCTGGCCCGCACTCTCGAACATGAAGGCCAACGAGTGCTCTCGCCTCGTCCCCTTCTCGACGGTCGAGTGGTCAGTGACCTCCTCGACATCGATTCGGGACCGCTCCTGGGACGCATCCTCGCACTCTTGCTCGACGCTCAGCTCGCCGGTCGCATCACCGATCGCGAAGAAGCGGTTCGACTACTGCCGGAGCTTCTCGAGGCTGCGCGGCGTGAGGCTGATGAGGACTGACGCCGCGGCGACACGTACGCAAGATCAGTGACCATGGTCCCGGTTCGGCTGGTTCGCCCGCGGCCGACATACCCGGCGCAACAGGGGAAGGCTACTTCTCGCTGGCGCTCATGAGGCGCTGATTGAGCTCTTTGATCCGAGCCGCCAGCTTATCGATCTTCTCTTGCGCTTCCTGACGCAGCCGGTTGTACTCGGAGCGCAGTTGCTGCTGCTGCTCTGTCAACTCCTGAACCTGCACCTTGGTTCCCGTGATCTCTTCTTCTCGATCGGCAAGTGCCTGCTCCAGGCCGCCGATGATCTCGTCTTTTTCGTCCAGGCGCACTTTGTTCTTCTCTTCTTGCTCCTCATAGAGCCGCTTGAACTGCTGCAACTCCAGAATCTGGGAAAAGTCGGCGGTTGAAGGACTCATATCTCCTCCCCGTTCCTCGATCGACGGGAACATCTTTCGTAGCTTGAGCGACAGATCCTCGGAATCCGGCGATTGGGTCATTGCCTCGGAATAGGTAATCGTCCCATGCGCGAGCAACGCTATCAGTGACTGATTCATCGACTGCATGCGGTAGTACGCGACGGAAGACTCGACCTCTTCCAGCAGCGGCTCGGTCTTGCCCTTCTCGATCAACTCCGCGATGCGAGGACTGGCACGCATGATTTCGACCGCGGGCACACGTGCCTCACCACTGTCCGATTCCACCAGCTTCATCGAGACGACACCCTTGAGAACCTGCGCCAGTTGGCTCCGAACCTGCCGCTGCTGATCGCCAGGAAAGGTGTCGAGGATCCGGTCCACCGACTGCGTCGCGCTATTCGTGTGTAGTGTCGAGAAGACCAGGTGGCCAGTCTCGGCCGCCGAGATCACGGTCGCCACGGTCTCGGGGTCTCGCATCTCACCGACCATGATCACGTCCGGG
>JAOTUP010000248.1 GCA_029863825.1 Acidobacteriota bacterium
CCGCGGCCACCGTGAGACGCAGGAGATTTCGCTCCCGCAAAAACTCGATCGGTACGCGCACAAAGTAGAGCGTGGAGTAGATGAGTGCGACCCAGGCAGCGGCGGCTATCCACAGCCGGCCTTCGCGTTGGCCTCCTCGGCCTGCGCCACGTGCTACCTCTTGGGAACCCATGCTGCGTTACCGATCGAGAACAATCCACCCTAGTCCATCTGCTTTCTCAAAACCGTCGGAATATCGAAGTCATCGACATTCGACCAGTTTGGTCCATACCCGCCCGGATCTTCACCCCTGGCGTGAGCCAGAACCTTGCGATAGAAAGGCACCTCTTCGCTCTTTTCCTTCGCTTCCGGCTCCGAGGCCCTGGCCGCCGGCTGCGGCTCGGGCCGGAGGAAATCGCTCATCTGTCGCTCACCGGCCTCGGGCTGAGTGAAGAAATCGTCACGCATTGCAACCTGCGCCGGCGTTGCATTGAAGCCCGTTGCAATGACCGTCACCTTCATCTCCTCCTCCAGTGACTCATCGATGACCATGCCAGAAATGATGTTGGCATCGGAGTCGACGGCATCGGCGATGACCCGCGCCGCCTCGGCCACTTCGTGCAGAGCCAGATCGCGCCCTCCGGAGATATTGAGCAGAACGCCTCGCGCTCCTTCGATCGAAGTCTCCTCCAGAAGAGGCGAAGAGATGGCACGCTGAGCCGCTTCGACGGCCCGGTTCTCGCCCTTCGCAACACCCGTTCCCATCAACGCCATTCCCATCCCTGTCATCACGCTCTTGACGTCGGCGAAGTCCACATTGACCTCACCGGGGACTGTAATGAGATCGCTGATACCTTGGACCGCCTGACGGAGAACGTCATCGGCAATGCGGAACGCTTCCGACAGGGGTGTTCCGCGCTCGACGAAGCTCAGCAGGCGTTCGTTCGGAATCGTGATCAGAGTATCGACAGCCGCTTGTAGCTGTTCGAGCCCGCGCTCTGCCTGCTCCATCCGCTTGCGGCCCTCGAAGCTGAATGGCTTCGTCACTACCGCCACGGTCAAGGCGCCGATCTCTGCTGCCAGCGAGGCGGCGATTGGCGCCGCGCCGGTGCCGGTGCCGCCACCGAGGCCTGCGGTGATGAAGACCATGTCCGATCCTTCGAGCATCTCGAGGATGCGATCGGTGTCCTCGAGGGCGGACTGACGCCCGATCTCGGGGTCGCCGCCTGCTCCGAGGCCTCGAGTGAGGTTCATGCCCAGCTGCAGCTTCACCGAGGCGCGGCATTTGCGCAGAGCCTGAAGGTCCGTATTCGCGGCGATGAACTCGATCCCACCCATTCTGGCATCGATCATCCGGTTGACGGCGTTGCCGCCTCCTCCTCCCATGCCCAGCACCTTGATCGTCGCCGGAACCATGTCGCCGTCTTCGAGCGTTATCGGCAATTCGCCTTCCAGCTCTTGATCACTGAATAGAATCATCGTCTCTCCTCCTCGTTGTGGGTTCCCGTTCTCACAACAAATCCGAAAACATGTCACGCAAACTCCCGACCATCGAACGCATGGACGAAGAGCGGCGTTTGGCTTTCTTGGCTCTGTCTGCCTCTGATGCCTTGCCGTAGAGAAGCAATCCGGAAGCGGTGCTCCAGATCGGCGAGCTGATGACGTCGACCAGCCCGCCCAGTCCTTGTGGCAGGCCATACCGAACGCTGGTGTCGAACACCTGCTCCGAGAGCTCGAGCAGACCGTCGAGCTGAGCCCCTCCGCCGGTGAGCACAACTCCACCGCGAAGCTCTCCGGCCACGCCATTGCGGCTCAAATCGGCATGGACAAACGTCAGGATCTCCTCCGCGCGGGGCTGAAGAATCTCGCACAGCTCACGCTTCGGCACCACTCGCGGAGGGCCGCCCGCCACAGTCGGAACGGAGATCCCGCGTTCCTCCCCTAGCATTCCGGGCAGGCAGCAACCGTGTCGCGTCTTGATCTGCTCGGCCTCGGCAAACGGAGTGCGCAAGACCATCGCCAGGTCGTTGGTGAAGTGTCCGGAGCCGATCGGTAAAACCGCGCTGTGCTGCACCTCGCCGTCGCAGAAATATGCGAACTCGGTTGTCCCTGAACCGATGTCGACAAGCAGTGACCCGAGCTCGCGTTCGTCGTGCATCAGAATCGCCTCTGCCGTGGCCAGGGGCTCGAACACCATTTCCAGAACTTCGATACCGGCTCGATTGACACATGTGAGAAGGGTTTTCGAGCGCGTCACGTTGCAGGTGACAAGGTGCACAGCGACCTCCAGGCGGCTGCCGACCATCCCCAGCGGGTCTGCAATGCCACCCTGCTCGTCGACGATGAACTCCTGGGGAATGCCGTGCAGAATTTCCCGGTCCGTCGGCAAGGCAGCAGCTCTCGCCGCCTCCAGCGCCCGCCCGATGTCCTGCTGCGTGATCTCCTGATCACGACGCGTGACCGACACCATGCCGCGCGAGTTCACACACCGCGCGTCCGTCCCCGCCAAACCGACGTAGGCGCGCGAGATTTCCACACCAGCCATCACCTCCGCCTCTTCGGAGGCCTTCTTGAGGGCTTCGACCGTTGCCTCAACGTTGACAACGTGGCCTCGTCGAGTGCCGCGATTCGCAGCTAGGCCTTTTCCGACGACCTCCAGCTGTCCCGCTTGGTCCGTTTGCCCGATGAGGACTCCAACTTTCGAGGAGCCAACATCGATCGCCACGGTGTATGGATCAGTTCTTGCCATCGCCGTTACCCTTCCGTTGCCGACTCACCAGCCGGCTGAAATACGATCTGACCTGAAAACCGCAAGTCCGCCACCTCTAGATCCGGATATCGGCTGCGAACGGTTGGTAAATACTCTCGCAGAGCCTCGAGGCCCGGCGCGAGATACTCGCGGGAAACCAGAAGCGGAAACTCCAGGTCCCTGCAGTAGACACGAAAGCTCGTCGCGCCTACGACCTCGACTTCAGAGAGACCCTCCGCCCATGAGCCGGCACTCCGCGACCACGCCGAGGAAAGCGCCAAGGCCTCGCGAATCGCATCCGACTCTCTGGCGTCGGCGACAATCACGACATAGTCTCCGGCACCGGAGAAGCGATCGTAGGGAGCGATGATCTCCCCACCGTCATCGAGGAAAAACAGCTCGTCGTCGCTCTTCAAGAGTGCTACCGATTGGCGATCAAGCAGACCGACTTCGAGGCGTGAGGGTAACTGCTTGCTTACCTCGACACCTCGTAGCCAGGGATGATTCGCCAGCAGCACTTCGACCTCGGCGAGTCGCAGAGTGAGTATGCTCCGGCCCCGAATCGTTTGCAGGCGCTCAGCCGCCCAAGCTGGCGCCACCCGCCCGCCGCCGGAGATCGCCAACTCGTCGACCGCGAAAAGCGGTGCCGTCAGCGACCAGTAGACGATGACCAACGGTATGCCGACGAGGATCGCCGCCGCGGCAAGCGGCCGCAGCATCCGCACCCAGAGCCGGCGACGCCGATGGGGCGCGGAAAAGCGGCGACGCTTGAATACTGTCGCCTGCTGTCGTTCGCCGTCGTACTCGCTCACGCTCCGCCCCCTTCATCGGTCATCAATCGGGCCAGCCTGTAGATGTCGCCAGCGCCGAGCGTCAGAATCACATCACCTAACCGCACGTCCGGTTCCAGAATCTCCGGCACGTCATTCCACGACTCACATAGCGTCACATGTCGATGCCCGCTTTTTCGCGCCGCCTCGACGACCATTCCACTGTCGACGCCTTCGATCGCGTCTTCACGCGAAGGGTAGATGGCGGTCACCACCGCTCGGTCCGCGGCTAACAAGGCACGACCGAACTCCTCCGCCTGGTCCCGAGTACGGCTGTAGAGGTGGGGCTGAAAGACCGCGTGAATACGAGCCACAGGATAGGCACTGCGAGCCGCCTGCAAGGTGGCACGCACCTCCGCCGGGTGATGGGCATAGTCATCTACTACGTCCGCACCTCGCCAGACACCGAGCCTCTCGAAACGCCGGTGGATGCCGGAGAATCCACTGAGGGACTCGGTGATGAGAGAGAACTTCAGTCCAAGTGCCTGTCCCACGGCAATTGCCGCCAGGGCATTCTGCACGTTGTGTCGGCCTGGCATCGGAAGCTCTACCTCACCCAAGCGACCTGCTACCGAGCTTGTGACTGTGAAGCGGCTTCCTTGCTCCGTAGTCTCGAGGTCCGCTGCAGCGATGTCAGCCTGCGGCGAGAACCCGTAGCTCACCACTCGACGATCGCTCAGCTGTGGCAGCACAAGCTGGATATTCGGGTCATCGAGACAGAGAATGACTTCGCCGAAGAATGGGACCTTGCGGGCGAATTCGACAAAGGCTCCTTTGATCTCATCGAGATCGCGATAGGTGTCGAGATGGTCGGCGTCGATGGACGTAATGACCGCGACAATGGGCTGCAATCGCAGAAAGCTGCGATCGAACTCGTCCGCCTCGGCAACCATGTACTCGCTCTTGCCAAACCGCGCACCGGTTCCCGAGACCCGT
>JAOTUP010000249.1 GCA_029863825.1 Acidobacteriota bacterium
TCTCGACATCAACCGTTCGGCCGACAATCAAGACGCAGCGATGACACTCCACGCTGTGTCGCAGAACTGGGGCGAGGGGATCGCCGACTGCGACGTCGTCCAGGGCGGCGGCGGCAAGGGGATCGACGCCAATCCAGGGGATGCGACCTGGCTCGAGGCTCAGTTCCAGGCGCTACCGTGGGGAAGCCCTGGCGGCGATTTCGCCGCCGCCAGTGCCACCGCGTCGGTCGGCCCCGGCAATACGGATTTCGGCATATGGGACAGCAACGCGGCGGGCAACGAGGCGCTTCGGGTGAACGTTCAGTCCTGGCTCGACACATCGACCACGAATCACGGCTGGATCCTCGTCGGCGACGAGGGCCGCCTCGCCACGGCGCGGCGCTTCAGCAGCCGTGAGGGAGCCGCCGAACCGCTCCTGGTGGTCGAGTTCACGCCGGTGGGTGATGTCTTCGCCTGCTGCTTCGTCGACGGCGACTGCAGCGTGCTGGAGAGCGATGTCTGTTCCGGTCAAGGCGGCACGCCGTTCGTCGATGTGGCCACCTGTGAGCCCAACCCCTGTCCGCAGCCGGTCGGCGCCTGCTGCAATGCCGACGAGAGCTGCTCCGACGCCTTCGGTCGATCCGAATGTGAGGCAGCCGGAGGGCTGTTCCAGGACGAGGGGTCGTTGTGCTCCGATACCGAGGTCGACTGCGGGCTGGAGCCCTTCGTGGACATGCTGCCATTGCCGGGAGCGCTCGAGCCGGTGGGCACTCGGACCGACGGCACGCCACAGTACGAGGTGATCTTCAGTGCCGAGCGCCAGCAACTCCACCGCGACCTGCCGCCGACCGACGTCTGGACCTACAACGGCTCCTATCCGGGGCCGACGATCGAAGCCACGAGCGGCCAGCCGATCGAAGTGACATACATCAACGACCTGCCGGCCAAGGGCAGGCGGGGCGGGCATCTGTTCGAGGTCGACGAGTGCCCGCACGGACCAAACTACTGGCAGGACACCGCCCGCGCGGTGACCCATCTCCACGGCGGCCACGTGCCGGCGCGCTTCGACGGCCAGCCCGAGTACCACATCCTGCCGGGCGAATCGGACGTCTACGAGTACCCGAATGCCCAGGACGCGGCGACGCTCTGGTACCACGACCACGCCCTCGGCATCACCCGACTCAACGTCTACGCCGGCATGGCCGCCTACTATCTGCTGCGCGACGATGTCGAGACCGCACTCGGTCTGCCGAGCGGCGAGTTCGAGATTCCGGCGGTGATCCAGGATCGGGAGTTCAACCCCGACGGCTCCTTCTTCTACCCGCCGACGATCGTCAACGCCTTCTATGGCGACAAGGTGCTGGTCAACGGCAAGGTCTGGCCGTATCTCGCCGTCAAGCAAGGCAAGTACCGCTTCCGCTTCATCAACGGCTCGCAGGCCCGCAACTACACCCTGCGGCTCGAGAACCTCGCCGACCCGGGACAGATCATCCCGTTCTGGCTCATCGGCACCGACCTCGGGCTCATCAGCGCGCCGATCGCACTCGACACCTTCCACGCCGCGCCGGCCGAGCGCTTCGACGTGGTGGTGGATTTCGCCGGCCTGCCCGCCGGCACCGAGCTCGTGCTGCGCAACGACGATCAGGAGCTGCCGCGGGTGGCCAACGTCATGAAGCTCGTCGTCGGCAACGAACCGGGGCACACCGCGGCTCTCCCGGCGACGCTCCGGCCGGTGACGCCGATCCCCGTGGACGAGGCGACGGTGACCCGGCGCTTCCTCCTCGAGCGCGTCGCCGAGCCCTGCTCCGGTCAGGAGTGGCTCATCCGCTCGCTCGACGCTGCCGGCAACGTCATCGGCGAGCACTGGGACGACATCAGCGAGTTTCCGATTCTCGGTGAGACCGAGATCTGGGAATTCGAGAACATCTCGAACATGATGCACCCGATGCACGTGCACCTGGTCAAGTTCCAGGTGGTCAACCGCGAAGACAGCGCGACCGGAGCCCTGTTGCCGCTCGAACCGTGGGAGGACACCACCTGGAAGGACACCGTGCGGGTGCCGCCGGACACCATCACCCGCATCATCGCCCGCTTCGAGGACTATCCCGGCAAGTTCTCCTACCACTGCCATCTGCTCGATCACGAGGATCACGAGATGATGCGGCAGTTCCAGGCGACCAACGATCCGGCCGGCTGCGTCGTCAACGGCGTCTGCGAGCCGGGCGAGGACTGCATCTCGTGCGCGGCCGACTGCGGTTTCGTGAGCGGTGCCCAGTGCGGCAACGGGCTGTGCGAGATCGGCGACGGCGAGGATTGCCTGTCGTGCCCGGCCGACTGCGCCGGGAGACAAAAGGGCAGCCCCGCTCGCCTCTACTGTTGCGGAGACGGGGACGGGACGAACCCGATTCTCGACTGCGGCTTTGCTGCAGACGGCTTCACCGTCGTGGACGATCGCTGCCGCAGCGGCGGATTCTTCTGCCGAGTCGCTCCGCGGGTGGCCGCGTGCTGCGGCGACGCGCTGTGCGAGGGCCAGGAGGCGACGGCCAGCTGCGGTGTCGACTGTGACTGCTCGCGCTTTCGAGATCGGCGCTCCTGCGCGTCGGACTCGGCGTGTACGTGGGACACGCGGACCAAGACCTGCATTGGTCCCTAGCCTGCAAGGCGCCGTCGCTGCGGCAGGCTATCCCCAGCGGCTATTCTCAGCGGCCGACGCAGAGCATCTCCGAGGTGCGCCTACAGAGGCCGGCCGGCCGTCGTCGGCCAGATACCTCCCGGCGACGGCACCAGGGCGCGGAGGCGCAAGCCTGCCCTGATCACCAACCCGAGGGACTCCCCCGCGGCTACTCGCGGGCGCCCAGCACTAGCGTCAGGAGCGCCATCCGCATGACGACGCCGTTGAAGGCTTCCTGCCAGTAGCGCGACCAGCGGGTGATGTCGACGTCGGCCGGGATCTCGTCCATGCGCGGCAGCGAGTGCAGCAGAATGGCGTCGGATTTGGCTTTGGTTTCCAAGAGTTCGCGGGTGATCTTGTAGTTGGCCGGCGTCAGATCGACGTCGCCCTCGCGCTCGTCGCGGGACTTCGTGTAGTCGGGCTGGACCACCGGCTCGACGAGAATGACATCGGCGTCGGCGATCGCCTCCTCGACGTGGCCGGCCTCCTTGAAGTCGAGGCTGTAGCCGGCGATCTCGGCCTTGAACTCGTCGGTGAGTGAGAGCTCGGGGGGTGCGACGAAGGTGATCGGGCAGTCGAACTGAGTCAAGGCATAGGCCAGCGAGTGCATGGTGCGCATCCGCATGTCGCCTACCGCCAGCCACTTGAGACCATCGATCCGGCCCTTCTCCCGCAGCACCGTGTAGAGGTCGGTCAGGATCTGGGTCGGGTGCTCGCCCCAGCCGTCACCGCCGTTGATGATCGGCACCGAGGCCCACCTGGCGGCCTCGTGCGGTGCGCCCTGCTCGAAGTGGCGCATGACGATGACGTCGCCGTAGAACTCGAGCATCTTGACCGTGTCCTTGATCGACTCCTGGTAGAAGTCGCCGGCGCGCGTCATCTTGGCGTCCGCAAAGCCGGTCACCTGGCCGCCCAAGCGGATCATCGCCGCCTCGTGTGCCAGCCGGGTGCGGGTGGAAGGCTGATAGAAGGCCGTGACCAGCGTCTTCTCCTTCAGGATGTCGCTGTTGCGGCGATTGCGGGCGATCGGCTCGAGATCCTCTGCCACCTCGAAAACGCGAAAAAACTCGTTCCGCTCGAACTCTTTGAGCGACAGGATGTCTCGTCCAAGAAAGCTGCGCATGTGACCCGTCTCCTTCTGACCTCGATGTCCGGTCGTGTGCTGTTCCAGTCGGTTCCCCGAGCGGGGACCGCCAAGTTTACGGCAGCGATGGCCGCGCCGCCAGAGGGAAGGGGACATCGAGAGTGGACCACGTCTCAGGAGAGCCGCGGCTGCGCCTGCCGAGATCGACCGCTCGAGCCTTTCCTCTGTCGACGTGTCGCGAGATGGCTCTCGACCCATGGCGCCAAACACCTGTATTCTTCCTCTATCTTTCGGCCGCGCCACAGTGCACGGTGGGAGTCGAGAATGGAGAAACTCGTCGTCATCGCCATCGGCGGCAATTCGCTGATCAAGGACCCCCAGCACATGACGGTCTTCGACCAGTACAAGGCGGCGGGCGAGACGAGCGAGCACATCGCCGGCATCGTCCAGCGCGGCTACCGCGTGGTCATCACGCATGGCAACGGACCGCAGGTGGGCTTTATCCTGCTGCGCTCCGAACTCGCTAAGCAGGTCCTTCACCAGGTGCCGCTCGATACCTGCGGCGCCGACACTCAGGGTGCGCTCGGCTACCAGATCTGCCAGACCCTCGGCAACAAGCTCATGAGCCGGGGCATCGAGACGAAGGTGGTCGCCGTGGTCACGCAAACGGTCGTTGACAAGGACGATCCGGGCTTCCTCGACCCGACCAAGCCGATCGGCCCGTTCTATACGCAGGAATCCGCGGCCGAGCACCGGGAG
>JAOTUP010000250.1 GCA_029863825.1 Acidobacteriota bacterium
AATGGAAAGCTTGGTCATGCGTGAGCTGTGAAGAACATGCATGAATATGAGAACCACGAGAATCGCCTTGGTGACGGCAATGGTAAGAGCAAGGATGTCGTTCAAAATCCCGAGGTCAATGAATGCTACGGCGACGGTCACCGCCGTCAGCACCATGAGCGCCGCAAAAACAAGGAGGTAACTCTTGATCGACGCTACGTGTTCCGTCATCGACTCAGGCGCTCCTGCCGAGAAGGTAGAGGAGAGGAAAGAGGAAAATCCAGACGATGTCGACAAAGTGCCAGTAAAGGCCCACGCCTTCGACGAGATTATGGTTTTCAGGTGTGAAGGCACCACGGGCGGCCATGACCACGAGGGACAACAGCAAACCGATACCGATGACCATGTGGAGAGCGTGCAATCCGGTCATCATGAAGTACAGGTTGAAGAACATCTGGACATACGGCGCCTCGTCGGCCGGAAAGTGGTCCATGGCGAAGCTCGGCCCGGGCACCAGGTGTTCGTGAAACTTGTGAGAGTACTCGATCGCCTTGACGCCAAGAAAGATCGATCCCAGTAGGACGGTCAGCAACAGAAAGACCACCAGGAGCTTGCGTTTCGAGGTTCGCGCCGCCCAGACGGAGAGCGCCATTGTCAGGCTCGAGCCGATAAGTACCACCGTATTGAAAGCGCCCCACCGAATGTCGAGCAGGCTGCTGCCGAGGACGAAGGCCTCCTCGTGTGCAGATCGGTAGACGACGTAGGCGGCGAAGAGGCCGCCGAAGAACATGATCTCGGTGATGAGGAAGACCCACATCCCAAAGAAGGAAGCCTCCCGTTGCTGCTCGAAACTCTCGAAGTGATGGGCAAGGCCGGCAGGGTGCGCGTCAGCCATGAGATCGCTCCTCGGTTTCCTCGTCGGCGACGTCAGGCAACCCTGGTCTCGGTGGGGGAGGTGTACTCATACGCTTCGTGGTCGACCGTCGGCGTCTCGTCGAAATTGAACGTCGGAGGAGGTGATGGTGTTTCCCATTCAAGGCCAACAGCGCCCCATGGATTCGCACCGGCTCTCTTGCCGTACCGCATCGACCACACGAGGTAGATCATCGGAATGAGGTAGCCGACGCCGAGAACCGTTGCTCCGGCCGATGACATGACATTGAGAACCTGGAAGTCTTCCGGGTAACTGTAGTAACGGCGAGGCATGCCGAGGTAGCCGAGAAGAAACTGCGGGAAGAACGTCAGGTTGAAACCCACGAAGACGACCAGGGCCGCAAGCTTCGACCAGAAAACGGGATACAGGCGCCCGGTGATCTTCGGCCACCAGTAGTGCAGACCCCCCAGATAGCCCATGATCGCTCCGCCGACCATGACGTAGTGGAAATGGGCGACGACAAAGTACGTGTCATGCACGTGAATATCGATGCCGAGATTGGCCAACATGATGCCGGTCAGTCCACCGATGGTGAACAACCCGATGAAACCCAGGGCGTAGAGCATCGGAGTATCGAGGGAGACCGAGCCTTCGAATAGCGTCGCCGTCCAGTTGAACACTTTGACTGCGGAGGGGATCGCGACAAGCATCGATAGGAACGAGAAAACCACACCGGTGAAAGGCGACTGACTGGAGACGAACATGTGATGTCCCCAGACGAGAAAGCCGAGCACCGCGATTGTGACACTGGCGAATGCGACAACCTTGTATCCGAAGATCCGCTTGCGAGCGAAGGCGGCGATGATCTCACTGATCACTCCCATCGACGGCAGAATCATGATGTAGACAGCTGGATGGGAGTAGAACCAGAACAGGTGTTGGAAGAGAACCGGATCTCCGCCGTAGGCGGGATCGAAGATGCCGATGTGGAACAGGCGTTCGGCACCGACCAACAGGATCGTGATCGCCAGGACAGGCGTGCCGAGTATCTGGATCAGGCTGGTCGCATAGTGGGCCCAGATGAAGAGTGGCAGCCGGAACCATGTCAGGCCGGGAGCCCGCATCCTGTGAATGGTGACGATGAAATTCAGACCGGTCATGATTGATGAAAAGCCGACGATGAAGATCCCGAGAGCCGTCGCGATGACGTACGTGTTGGAGTACGTTGTGCTGAAAGGCGTGTAGAAAGTCCACCCGGTATCGACGCCGCCCTGGATCAGCGACCAGAGAGTAAAGAGACCGCCGATCGAGTAGACGTACCAGCTGGCGAGGTTGATCTTGGGGAACGCCAGATCCTTGGCACCGATCATCAGAGGAATAAGGAAGTTGCCGAAAACTGCGGGAATCGACGGGATGAGAAAGAAGAAGATCATCAAGATCCCATGCATGGTGAACAGCCGGTTGTACGTGTCGGGCTGCACCAGGTCCCCGGCTGGGGTTGCCAGCTCGAGCCGAATACCCACTGCCATCAGACCGCCGAGAAAGAAGAAGACGGTTATCGAAAGCAGATAGAGGAGGGCAATCCTCTTGTGATCCGTTGCCAGGAGCCACGACTTCACACCGTAGTCCGCATTGAGATAGTTGAGTCGTTTCCGCTCTGCGGGGGTCGTCATCTGGTCGCCCATCGTTCTCACTCTTCTCTATCGCTGGAGGCCTGAGTTGTCGCCTGGTTCGATGCGCTCGCATCGGCCGAGTCGGGACCGCCGAGAGATTTTATGTAGAGAATCAGTCCGACGAGGTCTTCCTCGCTCAACCGGCCTTGGTAGGTAGGCATGAGGGCGTTGTACCCTGCAACAACCTTGGCTGCAGGGTTGAGGATCGACTCGCGAAGGTAGTTCTCGTCGACGAGTACCAGGGAGCCATCCGCCAACTGCTCCTCTTTGCCGAACAGGCCGTGCAGGATCGGTGCCTGCGCGGCGCTGTCGGAGCGATGGCAGGTGTCGCAGGTCTGGGCGCTGAACAGGTCGGCGCCGGTCTTTGCCGCCGCGGTCGTCTGTCCGCGGGTCGCCAGCCATTCTTCGTAGTCGTCCGGCTCCATGACGATGATCGAGCCGCGCATGTAGGAGTGTTCGGCGCCGCAATACTCAGCGCAGAAGAGTCTGTAGGCTCCAGCCTTTTCCGCGTTGAACCAGAAGGTCGTGTAGCGGCCCGGAAGCACGTCCATCTTGGCTCGCAGCGCGGGCACGTAGAAAGAGTGGATGACATCTTCCGACGTCATGATGAGCTTGATGTCCTGACCCAGTGGGACGTGGAGTTCGTTGATTTCCCGCGGTCCCTCCGGGTGCTGGAACTTCCACATCCATTGTTTGCCGGTGACGTAGTACTCGATGGCCCCCCGCGGCGGCTTACGAATGTCGAAAAACACTTTCGATCCCCAGCCGAACATGAACAGCAAGATCACCAGGGGGATCACCGACCAAGTAATCTCGAGCCAGAGGCCCGCTCTCTCGGGTTGGCCGACCTCGTCTTCACTTCGTCGTCGAAATCGGATGATGAAGTAGAAGATAAGAGCGGCAATGAGTAATGAGAATACGGCGGTGACCAGCAGCGCGAAAAAGTACAGTTGGTCGACATCCTGCGCCAACCTCGACGCGGTTTCGGGAAAAAGGGGAAAACGCTTCGGCCAGAGATTCATTTATACGGTCTTTTCCATGGCTGCGAGGCGCCGGTCCAGGCGCCAGGCGGCGGTCAGGAAGACGGCCATGACGAGTACGGTCACGACGCCGCCGAGCCGAATGATGTTCATCACCACGGCGCTGTACTTTCCAGTCGTTGGATCATAGCGATAACAATAGAGGAGGACCTGATCGACCAGGGTCCCGATCTTTCCTTCCGCGGCTTCGACCAGGCCGAGTCGCAGATCTCGAGGCGGGAACTCGATGCCGTAGAAGTAGCGAGCCACGAGGCCATCGGGTGTCAACACGACGATACCGGCCGCGTGCGCGTACTCGTCCTGCTCGGGATCATAGGCGTAGTAGAAGCCAACGGCGTCCGTCAGCTGGCGAACGACGGCTTCGGTACCGGTCAGAAAGTGCCAGCCAGCTGCTGTTTCCGGCCGTCCAAAGCGTTCGAGATGAAGTGTTTTCGCATCTCGTGCCTGCTGCCACGTCTCTCCCGGATCGAAACTCACGGTGATGACATCGAACTCCTCGCCGGGGGAGAACGTGAGCGTCTTGAGGGCCTGGAGAAGACCATTCATGATCATCGGGCAGAGCATCGGGCACTCGTAGTAGACGAGCGCCAGGACCACCGGTCGCTCTCCCAAGTAATCGCCGAGTCTCACTTCGGCGCCGGTGTCGTCGAGAAATATCGCGTCGTGGGGCACGCGCTCACCGAGTCGTTGTTCGAAGCGTACTTTCTGCAGCGTCGGCGGGGCCTCGTTCGAGGGTGGCTGCGCCAGCGTCGGAGCGGCGCAAAGTCCCCATATCGCGACGCATGCAGCGACAGTCCGCAGGCTCATTCTGCTCCCTTCTCGGAGATCGTTGATGACTGACTACTCGAGCTTGCGGTGTGCGGGAGGGTGCCCTTGGCGGCAACCGCCTCGAGAGCCAT
>JAOTUP010000252.1 GCA_029863825.1 Acidobacteriota bacterium
GATGCCAACGGGAGCTTCGACACCACGCCGCCTCCGGGCGGCGGTCCGCGCGGCCGCGCCGTGGGTCCCGCCTACAGCTTCGATCTCGGTGCTACCGCCGGGTGTTCGTGCGAGCAGATCATCGAGGGCGCGGAACTCGATCTCGGCCACGTGAAGTTCGGGTGCTCTCTCGGCGAGATGCTCGAGTGGGTGGAGCTCGTGAGCGACTGAGTCCGAGAGTCGAAGGCGGATTGATGTGCGGCCGGCATCGCCGGCCGCTTTTTTCTTTGGATTGCCCCTGGTCAAGAAGCGCCACGCGGGGCGGGAGTCCGGAAGGACAGGCACAGGAGTGCTCGAGCGCGGCAAGGGAATCTCAGTCGGCGGAATGGGTGCTGTGGGTGACTGTGCAGCCCCTGGTTAGCCGAGCCGCAGCCACGCAGGAAGACCGGCCAGCGAGTCGATGACAGTCGTAGCGGCTTCCCGCGCCCACTTCTCGTCGGCGGGCCGGTACTTACCGGTTCGGACGGCGACTGCCTGGAGATTCGCCGCTCGTGCGCCCTCGACATCGGCCTCGATGTCGTCACCGACCATGGCCACTCGCTCCGGTGGTAGATCGAGCTCAGCCGCCATAGTGTGGAAGAGTTCGCGGCTCGGTTTGCCGACGAGCGTGGCTTGTTTTCCTGTCGCGTACTCGAGCGCCGCCACGAACGGTCCGGCGTCGAGAGAGAGCCGCCCCGCTGTCTTCCAGTAGCGGTTCTTCTGCAGGGCGATGAGGTCGGCGCCGGCGATGACAGCTCGGAACGCGCGATCGAGAGCGTCAAATGTCCAGCCCCGGCCGAGGTCGCCTATCACTACGGCTTCGGGCGTTTCGTCATCGAGCTCGAAGCCGGAAAAGTCCTCGAAGGATGCTTCGGCTATGAGAAGAGAGACGCGGCCGACACCGCGCCGCCCGAGCCAGATCGCTGCTGCCGCCGGCGCGGTGAAGCACTCGTAAGTGCTCGTCTCGATACCGAGTCCAGCCAGCTCTGCGACCAACGTCGAGCGCGGCTTGCGGGTCGTGTTGGTGAGGAAGCGGAACGGAATGCCCGCTGTTCGCAGAGCGTCAATGGCTTCTCCGGCGCCGGCAATGAGCTTCCCGTCCTCCCAGAGAGTGCCGTCGAGGTCGATGAGCAGGCCGTCGGCGGGTGGATGTGCATCAAAGCCCATTGAGGGATCTTCCTGGAGCGGAAATCTAACAGGGTCGCGGGTGTCAGAGAACTGGGTGTATGAGGCGTCAGAGGGTCCGTCCCTCCAAAGCTGAATGCACCGAGCCGGAGCGTTCGGCCCTTGGAACGAACCGCTCTTCGCTCTCGAAGACACTCCGCGGCGCGGCCGCATGATGGCGCAAAGAAAAGCAGCGTGGGCGCGATCGCATCACCGACGTGTCGATTGCTGGCAACGCTCAAGCTTCCGCCGAGTTACACTGTAAGAAGACGATGGACGTCCCGATCGAGCGCGACCCGAGCGTTGTTCCGACGAAGTACTGGCACCTTCTCGATGATGGTCGCGTGCAGTGTGATCTCTGCCCGCGCTTCTGCAAGCTGCGTGAAGGGCAGCGCGGCTTGTGCTTCGTCCGTGGGCGCCTGGACGACCAGATCGTCCTCACCACCTACGGCCGATCCTCGGGCTTCTGCGTCGACCCGATCGAGAAGAAGCCACTCAACCACTTCTATCCCGGGACACCGATCCTCTCGTTCGGCACCGCCGGCTGCAATTTGGCATGCAAGTTCTGTCAGAATTGGGATATCTCGAAGTCGCGTGAGTGGGACACGCTGGCCGATCGGGCGTCACCCGAAACCATCGCGCGGGCGGCTAGAGGTCTTGGCTGCAAGTCGGTGGCTTTCACCTACAACGACCCTGTGATCTTCCACGAATACGCGCTCGACGTGGCTGTGGCGTGTCGTGAGCAAGGGGTCTTTTCGGTTGCGGTAACTGCCGCCGAAGTCTGCGCAGAGCCACGTGAGGAGTTCTATCGCGGGATGGACGCCGCCAACGTCGACCTCAAGGCGTTCACGGAGCGCTTTTACGAGCGCGTGTGTGGCGGGCATCTTCAGCCGGTTCTCGACACACTCGTTTATCTGAAGCATGAGACGGACGTATGGTTCGAGATCACGACTCTTCTGATCCCAGGCGAGAATGACTCAGACTCGGAGCTCGACAAAATGACTCGCTGGATAGCTTCCGAGCTCGGAGTCGACGTGCCGCTTCATTTCACTGCCTTTCACCCCGATTGGAAGATGCTGGGCCACCCGTCGACTCCACCTGAAACACTGACCCGGGCGAGGAAGATCGCGCTCTCGAACCGACTGCGCTATGTCTACACGGGGAATGTTCACGACGAATCGGGCGGGTCGACGTACTGCCACAGATGTGGAGTCAAACTGATAGGTCGCGATTGGTATGTCCTGACGGCATGGCGTCTCACCGAGGACGGCAAGTGCGGCGAGTGTGGCGAGCCGTGCGCCGGCCGGTTCGACGCGATGCCGGGCGAGTGGGGAGCGAAGCGGCTCCCCGTACGGTTGAGCGACTGGGCGGCGTGAACCGCTGGCGCAGAAAGAGTCGACGAGGCAGTGTCGACCTGCTTGGTGCAGATCGGTCCCCGAGGAAGCTGCGGAGAAAGAAGAAGAAAGGGGCGAAGCCTCAGGAGGCGCGAGCGCGACCTTTGCGCGACGGCCGCCGCCGGGCTTTCCGACCGCGACGGGCCGTCGAGTCGCCCGCCTCGGCACGGGTGGCTTCGTCATAGAGCCACTGAAGCTCGCGGTCCAGGCTTGTAGTCCCGCCGTGCTCATCGGATTCCGTCGAGCTGCGAGGACTTGTTGCCGCTTCAACCTCGGGCGGACGCTGCGCAGCCGCCTGGTCAAGAAGGCGCTGGTGCGAAGCCTTGGCCAGGGCTTCCTCGTACGTGTAGATGAACTGAGAATCACGTCCCGACGTCTGGTGCGAGGGCGAGAGCGAGAGCGGAATCGCTGCGGGCGCCGGTGTCGACTTCGGCACGAGCGGGACGTCGATCTCTCGCGCTTCCTCCGGCTCTGTGTCGGCGACCTCGTCGGGCAGCTTCTCGTGCTCGATCAGCGGAAGCTGGCACTCTGCCTTCGGCGGCTCCTCGACCGCAGCTTCGAAGGCAGCATGGCGGGCGTCCTCTTCCGGCTCACTCACGACAACTTCCGCCGCCGCCGGCTCGTCGCCGCCAACGACCCCGGCTTCTTCATTTCGTGACGAAATCGGCTCTGCCGACACCACCGGCGCGCGCGTAAGCCGGGGCGGCTCGGGGACGCGTGTGTCGAGATAGCTCTCGATCTTTGATTGCGCTCCGTCAGGTGGCTCGATGAACCGCAGACCCCAGATCATGCTCGTATTGCGCGGGTCAGATCGCACTAGGATGCCGTCGACATCGATCGGCTGTTTCTCCTTCGGCAGCTTGAACTGAACGCGCATGAAGGTACCCGCCGGAACCATCGCTTCATGTCCGGCAAGGGCGAGACCCTCGGGACTCAGATTCCGTGTCTGACACTTGAACTCCTGGTTGACCATATGCACCGTTGCAGTGGTCTCGAAGGCGGTTCGTGGAGCGGCCCGGCGCTCACGATTCAAGCCTCTCAGGGTCTGCGACATCGTCCGTCTTCCGCTCTCGGGTGGCGCTTTCCCGCCACGTAAGGATGCCCTAAATACTCCGTCAGATCGGGTCCGATGTCAAATAGCGAGCACGCTATGTTCTCGACGGAGCCGAAAATCCGCACAGAGCCGAGGCGATCTGCGAGCGCTACCGAGGTGAGAAAGAGACCAACATGAGATGTTGGCCACTTCGCTCAAGTGACAGTCGCTCCTCACGCCCGCGCTACGGAAAGAATCCGAGGTCTTCATAGCAGAGAGAGATCTTGTCGATGGCAGTGATGAACGCTGCGATGCGCAGGTCTGCTTTCCCCGGATGCCGATTCTTGGTTTCGCGAATCTGCTGGAAGGCGTGTGCAATGGTCTCTTCGAGGCCCGAGTTGACAAGGTCTTCCTCGCTGGCACCTCGGGCCAGCTCCCGTCGTTCATCGTCGGTGAAAGCGTGGCCGGTTTTCGACTCGAAGGCTTCGAGAAGTCGCCTGTAGGCCCCTTCTTCAAAGCGCTTTTGCATGCGGCCGAAGCGAACGTGCGACAAATTCTTCACCCATTCGAAATAGGACACCGTTACGCCACCGGCGTTGAGAAACGTGTCCGGCAACACGAGGATGTTCCTCTGCTGGAGGATCTCGTCGGCGGCAGCGGTGGTTGGTCCGTTGGCTGCTTCGGCAACGATTCTGGCGGAGATCCGCGGGGCGTTCGCCTCGGTTATCTGGTTCTCGAGGGCTGCGGGCACGAGAATCTCGCAGTCGAGCTCGAGTGCTTCTGCGGTGCTCTTCAGATTCGATGCCCTGGGAGCATCGAGGA
>JAOTUP010000253.1 GCA_029863825.1 Acidobacteriota bacterium
ACTTTTCGCCCCCTCACCAACGGGCGCACGACCATCAACGGCCGCTTGATCGGCGTCAGCCTCGACTACGGCGATGTGCGCAACCATGTTCCGGCGGCCGGCGGGCGGTTCCTGAACATCCTCGACCTGGAGCAGCGGCGGCGGGTAGTTTTCCTCGGCTCGGCGCTGGCCGAGGAGTTCTTCGGAGACGAAAATCCGGTGGAGAAGACGCTCCTGGTCGACACCGTCCCTTACACGATCGTCGGCATCCTCGAGGAGCGGCTGCAAATGGGTTCCTACGGCGGGCCGGACGAGGACCACGCCGTGATCCCGATCACCACGTTCAAGGCGCAGTTCGGGCGCGAGCGCCTGAGCAACCTCGTCGTGCAGGCGGACGAGCCCGAGAACATGCCGGCGGTCATGCAGCAGGTGCGGGAGATCCTGGGTGCCAAGTACGGCTTCGATCCGAAAGACGAGCGGGCGCTGCCAACCTGGGACACCGTCGAGGGCTACCGCATCATGGCCAACATGGGGCTCGGTATCCAGTTGTTTCTCGGCATCATCGGCGCTCTCACCCTCGTTGTCGGCGGCATCGGCGTCGCCAACATCATGTATGCGGTGGTCAAAGAGCGCACCAAGGAGATCGGAGTGAAGATGGCGCTCGGGGCCCGCAGCCGTTGGGTGACCGGGCCGCTCATCCTCGAAGGCCTGACCTACACCCTGCTCGGTGGTGTCTTGGGGATGATCATGGCGATGGGTCTCGTGATGCTTCTCGAGATGGTCCCCACCGAAGGCAACGACGCCCTGGAGTTTCTCGGCAAGCCGACCCTGTCACTGCCGATTGCCCTCGCGACGGCAGGAATTCTCGGGCTGATCGGTCTCCTCGCGGCTTACTTTCCGGCGCGCCGGGCCTCTCTCGTCGATCCCGCGGAGACATTGCGTTATGAGTGAACCGCGCGACTCTGAAAATCAGGCAGACCACTCGTCCGAGACGTTTCCGGGGCTGGCTGCAGGAGGATCGACCGAGGTACGCGACAGGTCCATCGTCGTCCGCATGCGCGGCATCCGCAAGGTCTACGACACCGGCAAGATCCAGGTCGAAGCGCTGCGTGATATCGATCTGGATGTGGCGGACGGCGAGTTCCTGGCGGTGGTCGGGCCCTCCGGGTCGGGCAAGTCGACGCTGATGAACCTCATCGGCTGTCTTGACACCCCGACCGCCGGCACCTACGACCTGCGGGGCCAGTCGGTGGCCGGCATGACGCGCGCCGAGCTGGCCGAGATCCGCAATCGTCGCGTCGGCTTCGTGTTTCAGAACTTCAACCTCATCCCGCAGATCTCCACCTATGAAAACGTCGAGATGCCGTTGCTTTTCGGGCGCGTGGGAAAGAAAGACCGCAAGCGCCGTGTCGAGGAGATCCTCGAACGCGTCGGCCTGGCCGACCGCGCCGACCACAAGCCGACCGAGCTTTCAGGTGGCCAGATGCAGCGCGTCGCCGTCGCCCGGGCACTCGCCATGAAGCCCGCTCTCCTGCTCGCCGACGAGCCCACCGGCAACCTCGACTCGAGATCGGGTGGCGACATCATGGATCTGTTTCAGGAGCTGTGGGAGCAGGGGCACACCATGATCGTCATCACCCACGATCTCGCGCTGGCGACGCGCACGACACGGCGCATCGAGCTTCACGACGGGCGAATCAGCAGCGATCGCAGCCGCGCTTAAAGCACGTGCGGACACAGCAGACGAATCATGCCGGTGTCGCTATCCGGCCTGGTTTGGGAGCGGGCGAATGAGACTCGCTGCCTCACCGCTCGGGCGCATGACGCCGTCCCCCCGGGGCTAGTCTTGAGGCGGTGCCCAGCTCATGGGGGCAAACGCGTCGTCGAGCGGCGTGCCCGCGAGGTGGTTGGTGTAGTTGCTCAGGGTCTTGAGCGCAATGATCGTCACCACGTCGAGAAGATGACGGCGCGAGTAGCCGGCGTCGAGGAACGCCTGGACGTCGGGGTCGGGAACCCAGCCGCGTTGTTTCACCATCGCCAGGGCAAACGACCTCAGCGCGTCGAGCTTTGGATCCGGCAGCGCTCGCCGCTCGCGCAGAGCGGTCAGGACCTCGTTCGGCATGTTCACCATCCCGGCCACGGCCGAGTGGGCGCCCATGCAGTACGTGCAGCCGTTCTCGCCGCTCACGGTGAGGGTGACGACCTGCTGCTCGACCGGCGAGAGCGCGGCGCTCTCGAGAGCTTCGTTGATAGCGGCGTAGGCGCGCAGAGCGGTTGGCGATTCGGCAAGCACTCCGAAGAGGTTCAACTCGAAGCCGTACTTCTTCTTTGCCGCCTCGAGATCCGGACGCGACTCGGCCGGGGCCGACTCCAGATCGTAAATTGTGAACTTCGACCCAAGCTTCATGACGAGGACTCCTTTTTTCGTGTTCGAGCTACGTCGGTCGCCGGTGAACGACCTCACTGGACACGTCTATCACACTGCACCGATGCGCGGGGACGATGGCGTTGGCTCGCGTCGCCGAGCCGCGAGACCCTCCCGGGCCGCCTCGAGATAACTCGCGACTCGATACCAAGACTCGCCTTGGGCAAACACCCCGGTCGGTTTTCCGGCTCTACCGCGTCCGTCACGACTTCCGCGCCGATGCAGCCGCCCCCCGGTCAGCACGCGGGCGTCCGCGGTGAACAATCGCCGCGCCTCAGGTGCTCTTGTCTGCTGCGCGCATCCAGAACAGAGTCGTCAGAACCCCAAGGCCGAAGCCGGCCGAGGCGGCGGTGAAGATCAACACCGCTCGCGGCATCGTCACGGTGGCGAAAAGCAGCCTGGTTTCGACGGCTCCGGTATTCTGGAGCGCCACGACTGCCACCAGCACGGCCAAAACGACCGCCAGGATCAATCGTATCTGTCTCATGTCTCCTCCTCCCGAAGTCGTTTCAGTCTGCCGTTGAGGGCCACTTTTTCTCGTTTTAACTGGCGCGACGCTCCCCGCGCCCCCGACGCCGAACGAGCCGACCGGCCCTTCACCCAACGCATGCGACGGCGGCAGGGCTGGCACTCGAGTCTCGGGCACTCGAGTCTCGATTCCTCAGCCCTCAGGATTGAGGCCGGCGGTCACTGATTGACGCGCCTGCTTGACGCCTCGCGACCCCCCTCCCAAGCTTAGGGCTCGAACCGAATCTCGACCTCGAGCGTCTTGGCTTTCGCCAGGCCGTATTTGAGTGTCGAAACCGACGCCTGCGTCACTTTCTGGGCGCTCTTCTTCCCCAGCGTCTCGTTGGCGCTGAACCCGTCGATGATCTCTCCGTCCTCATCCAGCCAGCGCACGGTCACTCGCGCCCGCCACTTGCCGGTCGAGCCGTTGCTGTACTCGAGCTGGAAGCGAATCGGTTCGAGGTACTCCTGGTTGTAGGGCCGGGCGAGGGCCGACTTGTTGAACCGGTCCTCTTTGCGATCGAGGCGAATGCGGTGCAAGGTGACCGGACCATCGGTCGCCTGGATCTCGCGCCACTCGTCGACGGCGAACTCGTAGGTCCTCGTGACCTCCTCGGCGCTCGCCGGAATGCCTGTTGCGGCCACCATCAGCAGCACCGCCATGGTGCTCAGTATCATTCGTTTCATCTCTTCTCCTTTGGGTGAAAAAGGCGCGCTGGGCGCCTACGTCTCTTGAAATCGTGTTCGACAAAGCCCGAGATGGCTCGCCGGCTCTCAGGATTTTGAATCTCCCCTGAACCGTCCGATGGCAGAGCTGACTCCCTTGCGAAAGTCGCCGAAGGAATCTTCGAGCTCGTTCCAGGAGTTGTCCACTCCCTTCTTCAGGTCGTCCCACGCGTCGCCGCTGGTATCCCGAAGACCCGCCATTTTCGCCACGAACCGCTTGCGCTTCTCGCCCAATGCCTGCAGAGCGCCGTCGAGATCCTCACGCGTTCCCGCCGTCATCTCGAGCGTCTTCTTCTTCAGCTCGTCGAGTTTCGCGTCGAGCTCGCGCAGCGCGCTTTCGCGCTCCTCCCGATAGGCGGCCTTCTTCGAGCCGCTCCCGGTCTGCCCAGTCGTCGTCGTTTTCTTCTCTTCGGTCATGACTTCCTCCAATTCGCTCCGATTGACATGTCACGGCTCGCCGCCTGAAGGTCGAGCTGATCGAGTCTTCAGTCTAGCCCGACCTTCTCACCAGCCTTCTCAAAGCAAACCGACTGCCAGCCGTGAGAGAGCTCGGGCTAATCGGATAAGTCTCTTGCTGACAAGAGTTTGCACATCGATGGAGACCCTCGGAATGATCCTTTTCTAGAGACAATCGGAATCTCGCGGGCGGGAAATCGGCAATCCGTTGCCGATTCTGGCGCCGCGGGAGCGCAACCCGATGCCGCCCCCCCTCAGTGCCGGTTTTCGGCAATCTCGTCCAGGCTCATCTCCTTCAGCATCTCGACGAAACGCACCAGGTGACTGATCATCA
>JAOTUP010000254.1 GCA_029863825.1 Acidobacteriota bacterium
CCTCACATCCTCACGCCCCCCCCCGCATCACCCTCCTCGTCGCCGACCGCACCGGGTACCGCAATCTCTGTCGTCTGTTGACGGCCGCGGCACGTGACCGTCCCAAGGGCGAAGCCCGCGCCGACCTGGACCTTCTCGCCAAGCACGCCGGAGGACTGCACTGCCTGACCGGAGGAGATGAAGGTCCATTGACTCGATTGCTCGTCGAGAATGACGGCCCCGGCGCGACCGCTCTGCTCGACCGTCTGGCGACGATTTTTCCCCGGCGCCTGCACATCGAGCTGCAACGTCATCATCGACGACAGGAAGAAGCCTGCAATCGGGCTCGCATCGAGCTCGCCGGGCGCCTGCGCCTGCCGCTGCTGGCGACCAACGGCGTCCGCTTTGCCCGATCTACGGACAAGGATTTGCACGATGTGCTGACCGCCCTTCGCCACCGCACTCAGCTGGATGCAGCCGGCCGTCTGCTCGCCGCCCACCGGGAATGTCACTTCAAAGCGGCGGCGGAGATGGCCGACATATTCGCCGACATCCCGCACGCACTGTCAGCCAGCGTCGAATTGGCCGAACAACTCGACTTCACGCTCGCGAATCTCGGCTATCGGTTCCCCGACTATCCGTTGCCGCCGGGTGAGACACCCAGCTCCTATCTGCGCCACATCACCTGGAACGAAGCACGCGCCCGATTTCGCCCTCTCACCGCCCGCGCTCAGGCACAAATCGAAAAAGAGCTGGCGATGATCGACTCCTTGGGTCTGGCCGGGTACTTTCTCATCGTCTGGGACATCATCCGATTCTGCAAGCGCGAAAGAATCCTCGTGCAGGGCCGCGGCTCGGCGGCCAACAGTGCCGTCTGCTACGCCCTGTCGATTACTGCCGTCGACCCGGTGAAGATGGAGCTCCTCTTCGAGCGCTTTCTTTCCGCCGAGCGCGGTGAATGGCCCGACATCGATCTCGATCTGCCGTCCGGCGATCAACGCGAGAAAGTCATCCAGTACGTGTACCGACGCTATGGACCGCACGGCGCGGCAATGACCGCCAATGTCATCACCTATCGCAACCGATCGGCGGCCCGGGAGACTGCCAAAGCACTCGGGTTCTCGCACCAGCAGCAGGATCGGCTATCGAAACAGCTCGGTTCCTGGCACTACGACTTGCAGCGCGGCGACAAGAAGTCTCTTGCCGAGGAGCTGGCCGCTGCGGGACTCGACCCGTCGGGACATCGCGCCCGACTCTTCGCCCGGCTGTGGCAGCGCATCCACAACCTGCCGCGCCATCTGGGTCAGCACTCCGGCGGCATGGTGATCGCCGCCGGTCGGCTCGACGAGATCGTGCCCCTGGAGCCAGCCGCCATGGATGGTCGCGTTGTCGTGCAGTGGGACAAGGACGACTGTGCCGACCTCGGCATCATCAAAGTCGATCTGCTCGGCCTCGGCATGCTGCAAGCGCTGGAAGAGATGATCCCGTTGATTTCCACCCATGAAGGCCGCCAGATCGATCTCGCACACCTGCCTCAGGATGATCCGGCGACCTACGAAATGCTGCGGCGCGCCGACACGGTGGGCGTCTTCCAGGTGGAGAGCCGAGCCCAGATGGCCTCGTTGCCGAGAAACAATCCGCAGCGCTTTTACGACCTCGTCATCCAGGTGGCGATTATCCGCCCGGGACCGATCGCCGGCGGCCTGGTCCATCCCTATTTCGAGCGCCGTAACGGCCGCCAGCTGGTGACCTGTATTCATCCCTGTCTCGAGTCGATCCTCAAACGCACGCTCGGTGTTCCGATCTTCCAGGAGCAGATTCTCCGCATCGCCATGGAAGCGGCGGGCTTCACCGGCGGCGAGGCCGAGGAGCTGCGTCGTGCCATGGGCTTCAAGCGCTCGACGGAGCGTATGCAGCAGATCGAGGCGCGACTGCGAGCCGGGATGGCGGCACGCGGCATCACCGGCGCGTCCCAGGAGCAGATCGTGCAATCAATCACCTCCTTCGCGCTCTACGGCTTTCCCGAGTCGCACGCCGCCAGCTTCGCGCTCATCGCCTACGCCAGCGCGTACCTCAGGTGTCACCATCCCACCGCTTTCTATACGGCTCTCTTGAATGCCTGGCCGATGGGTTTTTACCACCCTGCCACCCTGGTCAAGGACGCCCAGCGTCACGATGTCGACGTGCGACCGATTGATGTGAACCACTCGGCCTGGCGTTGCCGCTGGGAAGCAACAGCACGGACAGGGCGCGAAGAAGCACATCGCACGACTCCGAATACCCGCGCACCCTCGAGGTCCGGTTCCCTCGTGCCCTCGCCTCCCCCGGGTGCTCTCCGTCTCGGCCTGCGCTACATCCGCGGACTTCGCGAGATTGCCGGTCAGCGCATCGCATGCGAGCAGCCTTTCTCCGACGCCGACGACCTTGCCCGACGCTGTCGTCTCCGCGACGACGAATTGACGACCCTCGCCGAATCCGGCGCTCTCGCACCGCTCGGTCTCACCCGCCGTCAGGCACTGTGGCAAGTCGCCTGGGTCACCAAACCCTCGGCACCCCTTTTCGAAAGAAATGACACGACCTATACCGCAACTTCCTCGAGCCCTCGAGCCCTCAGGTCCTCTTCCCCTCTTCCCGAGATGACATCCATCGAAGAGACGATTGCCGACTATCGAGTAACGGGAGTGACCGTCGGCGATCATCCGATGGCACATTTCAGGCGCCGACTCACCGCCCACGGCATCCGTGCGGCAGCAGATCTCGAACAGGCACACACAGGCGACCTGGTCCGAATTGCCGGTGCAATCATCGTTCGTCAGCGTCCGGGGACTGCCAAAGGCGTTCTATTCATCACCCTGGAGGACGAAACCGGCATGGTGCAGGCGATCGTGCCCCCGGACCTTTTGCACACGAACCGGGCGATACTTCTTGGCAGCTCGGGAATCGTCGTCGAGGGCATTCTGCAGCGGCGTGACGGATCCCTGTCGGTTCAGGCGCGCAGCTTCCAGCCTCTAGATCTCGGGACGGTCCGCAGTCACGATTTTCACTGACCGAAGAGCCGTCCCCGTGATATACCCTTCCATGGAAAGAGCGCGCCCTCGAGCGCCACGGTGACCACAACAAGCGGTTTCATATGAGCTTTGTCGGCAAACTGGACGAGTTCCAACTCTCCGATCTCCTGCAGATCATCTCGACCAACGAGAAGAGCGGCAAGCTCAATCTCACACGCCATGATGCTCAAGGTGTCATCGTCTTTCGCCACGGCAAGATCATCTACGCAGCCAGCTCCTCGGCGCGGGAAACGCTCGGTTTTCTGCTGCTCTCCGAGAACCTCATCAGCGAAAAGGAGCTCCTCGAAGCGCTCGAAGTCCAGCATCAGGCCGACGAAGAGAAGCGACTGGGCTCGATTCTCGTCGAGCAGGGAGTCCTCCCGTCATCGGCTCTCGAGCGGGTTGTACGCGGTCAGCTGGAAAAAGTGCTCACCGAGTTCATGGACTGGAACAAGGGATTCTTCAAGTTCGAGCGCCTCGATCTCCCTGATATGGGTGAGATCGGCGTCGACGCAGAGGACTTCATCCTCCCCACCGGATTGCGAGCCGACCAAGTACTCGTCGATCTCGGCACAGCTCTCGAAGAGCGCAGCCGGGAGGAAGAGACTTCACAGTCTGGCGAATCCGCGAGCACCGATCTTCCCTCGTTGAAGTCCATCATGAACGAGATCCGCTCGCCCGAGTTCACCGGTGAGTCGACCGTCAAGATCCTGGAGTTCGCGCGCAAGATCTTCACCCGCGGTGTACTGTTCTTCGTTCGGCAGGGCAACTTCACGGGTATGCAACAGTTCGGCGTCGCGCCTCCCGACAAGAACGAAGGGGAGCGTCTCCGGCGAATCAAGATCCCGCTGGACCAGCCATCGCTCCTCTCGGCTGCCGCCAACAGCAAAGCCGGTCACAGCGGTCCGCTCGAGCCGATCGAGTGGAACCTCTATTTGATGAGCAAGCTCGGCGGCAACACACCGAGCGAAACGGCCGCCTTGCCGCTGGTCGTCAACGATGACGTTCTCCTCGTGCTCTACGGCGACAATGCCGGCTCCGATCGTCCTCTCGGATCTCTCGACGAGCTCGAGCTGCTGCTGATTCAGGCCGGCCTGGCGATGGAAAAGCGCCTGCTCGAGAAGCGGATCGAGCATTACCACAAGCTTCGGGGCGAAGAGTAGGAAGCTCACGCCCTCACGCCCTCACACGCCGCTCCTCACCGCAACCGCGAGCGGCTGTCCCGAAGCGAACCTCTCTGCGCTCGCGAAGGGACACCCGGGCGGCGTCGACTCACGGCTCAAAAGCCCTCACGCCCCCAGGCCCTCGAGCCCTCACGCCCTCACGCCCTCATAAAGGAACACCCGAGCCGCCCTGAGTCGGGTGGTAGTATTTTGCCAGCCAAGGAGGATCCGATGA
>JAOTUP010000255.1 GCA_029863825.1 Acidobacteriota bacterium
GATCAACAAGAGCGCTGCCATGAGGGCGACGAGAATCAGCAAAGGTCTGGCGGTCTCCCATGCGGCGCCACTGCCGAAGATCGACGCCAGCCGATCGACGAGAGCACGAGTCAAGAACACTGTTGCCACCGGGAGCAGTCCCTGAACCAGGAGGAGCACGAACCACGAGAGGGTCCACAGGCGAGCCGCCTCCCAGACCAGGGCCAAGGCTCGCGGCAGATGGGGAAGCTGGCGAAACGCTCTTTTGAGCTTCGGGACGATGTGGTGGGAGTCCGACATCAGGCGCTTACTCCGAAACCTAGGCGGAGGCCGATGTCAGCGGAGTGTCTCCGGCCTGGCGTGCATCGCCGCGTGGACTGGGGACAGATCCGCCGTGAGAGGGTGGGTATGACGTGGAAGGCGCCGGCAGCGGTTCGGTGCCGCCTGAGCGCACTCATCGTACCCGCCATTCCGATTGGCGGCGGTCGCGGGCGCTCCAGTCTCCGGCTCGGCGGTCCAGTTGACGGCGTCTCGCGCCCAGCAGGACACGGTCCTGCCGCCGCAGACTCCCGGTCGCGCTAGACTGGGTCCTGACCTGGCGTGTCGTCGACATCGCCGCGATTGTAGCTTCCATGAGCGGAATCATCGCCCTGATTCGAACCGACGGTCAGCCGATCGACGACTCCCTACTGACTCGGATGTGCGAGTCGATGCAATTCAGGGGACCGGACGGACAGGCGCGGCGGGTGCTCGGAGGTGTCGGCTTCGGGCACGCCCTACTCGCCACGACCGACGATTCTCGGCCCGATGAGCAGCCGCTGAGCCTGGATGGGAAGACCTGGATCGTCGCCGATGCGAGAGTGGACGGGCAGGAAGAACTACGTCGCTCGCTCGACGGTGGCGGATGCGAGTGTCCCGGCGATGCCGGCGACGCGGAGTTGCTCCTGTACGCGTACGCCACGTGGGGAGTCGGCTTCCTGGAGCGAATCATCGGCGACTTTGCTTTCGTTTTGTGGGATCAGCGTCAGCGTCGCCTGCTCTGGGCGCGAGATCATTTCGGCGTCAAACCGCTGTTCTGGGCGCGAATCGGTGAGGAGCTAGTGATCGGCAACACGATCGACACCATCCGGCTGCATCCCGAGATCTCCGACGAGCTCGATGACGTGGCCGTTGCCGACCTCTTGACGGTTGACTTCCTGCATGATGCGGAGGCGACGATCTTCCGGGACGTCCGGCGAGTGCCTCCGGCGACTGTTCTGAGCTGGGAGGGCGGCACTCCCGCGGCTCACGAGTACTGGACCCTGCCCACGGAGTCGCCGATCCACTATTCGAGGGAGGTCGAGTACCTCGATCATTTCAACCGCGTTTTCAGCTCTGCGGTGCGCGATCGCATGCGAGCGAGGACGATCGGAATCAGCATGAGCGGCGGGATCGATTCGACAACCGTCGCCGCCACGGCGATGCGAATCGCCGCCGAGATGGCGGAGAGTCCAAGTATCAAGGCCTTCACCATTGTTTACGAGCGGCTTTTCGACGACCAGGAGCGGTACTGGACCAGGCTAGCAGCGGAGCACCTGCGTCTTCCTGTTCACTGGACGATCGCCGATGACTACCCGCTGATGGACCTGTCAACCGGCAGCGACGGCGGGGACCGAGAGGCAGGAGCGGGTGCCGACACGCTCTTCGATGCCCAGTCTCGCGCCGTGGCCGAGCACACGAGAGTGCTGTTGACGGGGTACGGCGGTGATCCGGTCTGCCGTGGCTCCAGCGGCTACTACGCAGAAGAGCTCAAAGCTCTCCGGATCGCATCGCTGGTGCGCGATGTCGTGAGGACGCTGCGCATGGGGAAAATGCCGCCGCTCCAACTTCGCACGCTGTGGCGACGATGGCGGCGGAGACAAGCCGCTCTGCGGACCTATCCCACCTGGCTCGACCGGGGTTTCGAGCGCAGGCGCGATCTCCCGGCGCGCTGGCGTCGCATCCAGATGCAAGCGCCGGTCGGCTGGAGTGCGGCGCAGGAGCTTGCATCTCCGTTCTGGCCGTCGATGTTCGAGATTCAGGATCCGGGACTGACGCGCTACCCGATCGAAGTGCGGCACCCGTTTTTCGACCTGCGGGTGGTGCAGTTCATGCTCCGCGTGCCGACGATCCCGTGGCAGCTCGGGAAGGTCCTGCCACGCCGGGCGATGCGAGGGTTGCTGCCAGAGGCAGTGTTGGCGAGGCCGAAGTCGGTGCTCGGAGGCGATCCCGTGCGGGCCACTTTGGGCGACAGGAGTCGAGAGTGGTGGGAGACGCAGCTTGCCATGTCGCCGGAGATCGAGCGTTTCATCGACACCCAGCTGTTCCTGCAGTCGGTCGAGCGAGGCCGGCCTGGAGATGACGCGAGCGAGCTCCATCGAGTCATTGGAGTGTCGCACGCTCTGCGGCGGATCGGCGGGAGGAGCGAGACGGATCTGAAGGCCGCGAGCGGGGTGGCGTCGAGGGCCGAAGTGGCAGCAAAACGATCTGTGAAAACCGTCGGGGATCACGAGTGAGGGACAGGCGACCAGACAGTTCGCGACGCGGTGCTGACGGCGACCGAGTGCGGGTTCCGGACCATGTGCTCGTGCAGGAGACGGACGACGAGTGCGTGCTGCTCAACCTGGAAAGCGAGTTCTATCTCGGACTCAACGAGAGTGGAACGCGGATGTTCACGGAGCTGCGGCGTGCCGGCTCAGTGGAGGTTGCGTACGAAGCCCTATGCGAGGTCTACGATGTCGACCGGGACAGACTTCGTGACGAGCTCGAGCGGTTCGTCGAAAAGCTGGAGCGGCAGGGGTTGCTCGAAATGCTCGAGCCCTCGGACGAGCGGGAGGGCGAGTGAGCGGCCATCGCGTAGCACTCGGGCTCTTGAGGAAGCGGTGAGTGTGGATCGTCGACGCGGGCGCCGGAGAGGCGGTTCGACGACGGGTCCGTTCGGGAGACTCGGTTCGAGACCAGGCTCCACGGGTAGTTCATGAGGCGTAGCGGCTTTCGTTTCAGACCGCCTCGAGTCGAGATCGGGGCGGACCTCAGCTGGGTCCTCCTTCGAGCTTTCGGGCCGCTCGAGACTCCGCTGCCGCATACACTTTCCGCTCCGGCGGTCCTCGAGCTCGCCAGGCAGTTCGAGATTGCAAATCGCATCGGAGCGCGGCACTCGGCCACGCGGCTCAGCGAGGAACTGGATCCCGCAACCGCCCTGCAGTTTGCCGCGGACAAGCGCCAGTCGGAATTCGTCACGCTGCAGCGGCGGGCGGCGATTCGCGACGTCGCTCGAATCGCCGAGTCGCTGGATGTGAAACTTGGGCTTCTCAAGTTCATCGCGCTCGATTCTGGGGGCGTTCTCATCCCCGGAGGCCGTGAGGCGGCCGACATCGACATTCTGGTAGCTGAGGACCGTTCGCGGGAGCTCCACGCTCGTCTTGCCGGCGGCGGCTATATGGCGAGAGACGTGCCGGCGACCGAGCATCATCTGCCCACACTCGATCATCCGAAGCTCGGTGCGGTGGAGGTGCATACGTTCATTCCCGGAGTGCACCTGGCCGGTCAAGGTGCGACGCTTGAGGTACTGGGAGACGCCGGTCTTCTGTCGCCGGTCGACGACTTGCCCGGGACTTGTCTTGTACCCGATTCTCGGCTCCTGACCGCGCACGGTCTCGTCCACGGAATCGCCCAGCACGGCCGCCATCCCGATGCATACCCGAGTGCGCGCATGATCGCCGATCTCCTTGATCTGGGGCTCGCCGATCGGATGGGCGATGACGATCTCGCGGTCATCGAGAGCTGGATCGAGCTCGTCGTTTCGCGCCGAGAGTGTGCAGCAGTGAGGATGCTCTGTTGCTGGCTGAGCCAGGGAGCCGCACACTGGAGTGAGGATCTACATCAGGACTCCGACGCCGGTCTGCTCCTTCGGCACCTCGTTGCCGGCACCCTCGACCGGCAATACCGAGAGTCTCTCAACCTGGGATTCTTCACGCCCGGTTTGAGTCAGCGGAGCAGTGCGGCGGCATTGGGATCGGTCGTCAGGCAGACCTTGTTTCCCAGTCGCGGCCAGCTCGACAAGATCTACGGTTCCCGGACGAGCTCGGCAGGCTATGTAGTGAGGCGGCTCTCCCGCCCTGTCGCCCTTGCTGGTCGATTCCTCCGCTATACGACGAGTCGTCTTCTCGTGCGGCTGCGCCGCGCTCGAGAGTGACGATCGGAGCGCTGCCTGGGGCGGTTTGCTGCCGGCTCTGCAGGTTCCGAGGAGATGAGGTCAGTCACTCCTCCGACGCGAAGGGCCGCGCGCCGTCGGCGAAATCACCGAGGATGAGGCTGCACATGTCAAATACTCGATCGGCCGATGCGTGCGGGGCGATGACGCGGACCGGTACGTTGCGCAACAGGCGGCCCAGCATCTCGAACTCGCGC
>JAOTUP010000256.1 GCA_029863825.1 Acidobacteriota bacterium
GAAACAGGACAGCACGACCGCCGCGTTTGCAACGAGGGCGCTCATCGTCAGGCGGACCGAGCGAGAGGATGACATGCTCTTGGTATCGTACGGCGTCAACGGGGAATCAACAAGGTCGTCAACAGGACTATGCGCGTCGCCACCTGGAACATCAACGGTCTGAGAGCTCGATTCGACTTCGTGCTGCATTGGCTCGAGGCGAGGCGACCGGACATCGTCGGTTTGCAGGAGCTCAAGCTGGAAGACGAGAAATTCCCGCATGCAGAGTTCGAAAAGGTCGGGTATCGGGCGTTCACTCATGGACAGAAAGCGTGGAACGGTGTCGCGGTTCTGACGCGCGCGCCGGGGGATCTCGTTCAGACCGGCCTTCCCGGCCAGGAGGACTTCGGATCGCGACTGGTCACGGCCAAGATCGGCGCATTGACGTTCACCACTGTTTACTGTCCCAACGGCAAGAGCGTGGGTCACGAGGATTTCCCCCGCAAACTCGCATGGTTCGAAGCCCTGCGGGCACACCTCGAGGCCGCTCACGATCCTCTGGAGCCGCACATTCTCTGCGGCGACTTCAACATCTGTCCGCAACCCCTCGACTCGTGGAACGAAAAGGGGCTTGCCGGCCGGATCTTTCATACCGAGGAGGAGCGCGAGCGCATGCGAAAGCTCTTCGACTGGGGCCTGACGGATCTCTATCGCCATCAACACCCGGATCGTCAGGCATTCTCCTGGTGGGACTACCGCGGCGGGGCCTTCCATCGCAATATGGGTCTGCGGATCGATCTCCTGCTGGCGACGCAACCGATCGTCGAGGAGTCGACGGCGGTCGAGATCGATCGCGAGTACCGCAAGAAGAAAGACGGCCTGACCGCGTCGGATCACGCGCCGGTCTTTTTGGACCTTTCACCCTGAGGGCGTGTGCCGAGATGCACGCCGAGCAGTGCTGCAGGGCGGCCGAGCCTCCGGGTCAGCGACAATCGGCGAGGAGAATCCAGGTGAGAGTGAGTCGAGTGCTGATCGCGGCAGCCCTGGCGGCGCCGCTGTGGGCAGGTGCGGCGAGCCGCGATCCGTCCGCCAGTCCGGGGATCACTCGACCGAACCTGATTCTCCTCACCCTCGATACGACTCGGGCCGACCACCTAGGCTGTTATGGGGCGGCGGACGCTGACACGCCGACCCTCGATGCCCTGGCGGCCGGCGGCGTTCGCTACGCGAGGGCGCTGACGGCCTCACCGTTGACGTTGCCGGCGCACGCGTCTTTGCTCACCGGGCTCGAGCCGCCCGAGCATGGCTTGCGCGACAACGGCACCGCGGTGCTGGACGCGAGCGTGCCGACGCTGGCCACCGTCCTGTCGCAGAGAGGCTACGCGACGGGCGCGTTCGTCGCATCTCGTGTTCTCGATCGGCGGTTCGGTCTCGGGGCGGGATTCGACGTCTACGACGACGTCATGACGGCTGAGCAGATCGGCGAGTACGGCTATCCGGAGCGGGATGCGACGGCCGTCACCTCGGCGGCGCTGCAATGGCTCGCGTCGCTTGCAGCCTCAACGCCCTATTTCCTGTGGGTTCACTACTACGATCCGCACGCTCCCTACGATCCTCCGGCGGCCTGGCGCCACGGGTCGGAGCGCCGTGACTATGCGGGCGAGATCGCCTTTATGGACAGCGAGATCGGTCGCCTTCTGAGTGCCTTGCCACGCCGAGAAGAACGCCCGTTGATCGCGGTGGTCGGCGACCATGGCGAGGCGATGGGTGAGCACGGGGAGAGACGGCACGGTCTTTTCCTCTATCGAGCCAGCCTCGAGGTGCCGTTGATTCTTTCGGGTCCCGGCATTCCCGTCGGGCGAATTGTCGACGAAGTCGTCGCCACTCGACGCGTGACGCCGACACTGCTCGGCCTCGTCGGCGCCCGGGAGGCGGCGGCCAGGCTGGCGCCGAGCCTTCCCGGCCTCGCTGCTCCGGGCACCGACGCCGAGCCTCAACCCGTCTACAGCGAAACCTGGATGCCGGCAAACGCCTACGGCTGGAGCCCGCTCAAGGCGCTGAGTGTCGAGCGCTGGCGGTTGATCGTGGCGCCGCGGCCGGAGCTCTACGACCTCCGGGCCGATCGCGATGAGAGCCGGAACGTGATCGAACAAGAACGAGGCGAGGCGGCTCGCCTCGTGCGGCAACTCGGCTCGCTCGAGCAGTCGTTCACTCCGCTCCCGACCGCGATGCCACCAGAGGACCCGGAGCTTGCCGCGGATCTGCGCAGCCTCGGGTATCTCTCCGGATCCCGTGGCGACAGGGCGACGATCGATCCCAAGGACGGGGTGGCCATGCTGGCCGAGCTCGATCGCGCCAAAGAACTGATGCGCCAGGGGAAAGCGCACCGCGCCGCCGAGATGTTGCGCGCCCTGTCTCGCCGCTCCCCGGGGAACATTCCTTTTCTCACCCAGCTCGCCGCTGCGGAGCTCGCCGCCGGCGATGCCGAGGCCGCCCTCGCCGCGCATCGCGAGGCGTTGTCGCTCAATCCACGACTCGACTTTCTCCATCTCAACCTTGCCGAGGCGTACCTCGAGCTCGGCCAGATGGAGAGTGCTCGGCGGGAGTTCGAGAGCGCCCTCGAGCTCGACCGGCGGTCGGCTCGCGCCTGGCTGGGACTGGGCGAGCTGGCCCATCGCGCCGGCGAGGCGGAGCGCGAGCGCCAGCTTCTCCTGGATGCGATCGCGGCCGGCACGGCGAGTGCCGTCGTTCGGACTCGTCTCGGCCAGACCGAGGCCTCCGCCGGGGAGGTGGATGCAGCCGCGGCCCACTACCGTGTGGCGACCGAATTGGCGCCGGGCTGGGCTCTCGCCTGGGTGCTTCGGGGCGAGAATGCCGAGGCGAGGAATCAGCCGACTGAAGCGCTTGCCTGGTATGAGAAAGCCTCGGCGATCGAGCCCGGCAACGTCGCTCACCTCCTGCGGCTCGGAAAGATCCATTTCCAGCTCGGACAGGAAGCACTGGGTCGAGCTCAGCTGGAACGCGCGGTCTCTCTGGCGCCCGAGAGCCCGGAGGCGCGCGAGGCGAGGCGGCTGCTGGCGGATCGGTGAGGCAGGTCGACGATCGCCGGCCTGCTGCAGGAACCACGCCTCAGCGCAGCTCGATGCGACGATCGCGGTGGTCAGCGGTTGGGAACGGATCGCTAGCGCCGATCGCACGGCCGTCGATGGTGACCTCGGGACGAGAAGCCCAGCGTCCCGCCTCGACAAGGAGGAGCAGAATCGCGGGCGCTGCGACGAGCCATCGGCGCCGCCGTTGCGGCAGCCGGCGCCACGCGTCGCCGACAGCGGTGAGCAACCGATTCCCCGCCAGGCACATCAGCAGCATCACAACGGGAATGACCGACGCTCCTTGACGCGCATAGCCGAAAAAAGCGAGCGTGATCACGAGCTTGCTGAACAAGAAGGCCAACCACGGGAAGAGTGCCGGCTGGCGGTGGCCAATCCAGGCTCCAGCCACCACGAGCGCCAACAGGGCGGCCCTCCAGACGACGACAACCGATCCACCTTCGGGCGCGACCATGTCCGCCCTCCGCCGGATGCCAGAGAGACCGAGCGGCAGGTTATAGCCGCCGACGCCGAGAGCGGCGCCGTGCCAAAAGATTCGCAGTTTCTGCCCGGCCAGCCGAACAAAGTCTCGGGGATGCTCCCGGATCCACTCCCAGCCGAGCCGGTACCCATCGGTCACCGCTTCGAGGTGCGGCGGGTAGGTCAGCGTCAGCTGCGCCGGCGGCAGGTGTCTGATCAGCGCCAGCGGATACTGCTCCGGGCCGCCGACCAGCGGCGGCCGCCGCTCGAGCGGCGCACGATCGAAGCCTCCGGTTGCCCGAGAGTGATTCGCGAGATGGAAGTTGAGGCCGCCGTAGACAGCGATGAATGGATGGGACGGAAGCCGCCGAGGAATCGCTCCGAAGGCCTGGTCGAGAATCTGGAGGCTGCCGGCACCCACCGTGGTCCGACCTCTTACCCCCTCCGTGGCGGTGATGAAGAGACGGGCGGTGCGGCGAGTCGCTACCGGCAAGGTCTCGAGCTCGGCAAGCGCCTCGGGCTGCCACGAGATGCTACTCAGGAGTGCTTCGACTCGCCTTTGCGCGTCCTCGGTTGCCGGATCGGCCGTCAGCGGCTGGGTGTTGAAGCGGGCGATGGCCGACCAGGCACTGGCGTGCCAGGGAATCAGAACGAGAGTAAAGACAGCGAGCGCAAGGCTCAACGAGCCGAGTGCCGATCGCCAGCCCGCAGCCTGTCTAGCTGTGGACCAGGTGGGCACGAGATAGGCCAGGAGCAGAAGGAAGTAGAGAAGGTGCTCGGCTCGCACCAGGCAGGCGGTGGCATTGAGCAGGGACCAGAGAGCGAGCAGCAGTGCTCCCTGCCGGCGACGTAC
>JAOTUP010000257.1 GCA_029863825.1 Acidobacteriota bacterium
CTATGTGCCGACGCGACCACAGGTTCTGTTCGGTCATCACTGGGCGTCGATCACCGGTCTCTCACCGATGCTGGGTCCCGCGGTGGCCGTCATCTGGGGCTGGCTGCCGGCGATGTTGTGGGTGGTGCTGGGTGCTCTCTTCGTCGGCTGCGTGCACGACTTCGGCTCGCTCGTTGTCAGCATGCGTGCACGCGGCATGTCGATCGGGAAGGTCACCGAAGGCATCATTGGCCATCGTGCCAAGACGCTCTTCCACCTGATCATTTTCTTCGGCATCGCGCTGGCGATGGGGGTTTTCGTCTACGTCATCGCGGTCCTGTTCTCGATCAGCGACAAGTGGAGTCCGGACGAGCCGATGGCCGATCCGTCGAGTTTCCCGACTGCGGTGCTCCCGTCTGCACTGCTCGTCGTTCTGGCGCTGGCCATGGGGCATCTGCTGTACCGGCGCAAGTTCCCGCTGCTGCCGACGACTTTCGTCGGCTTCGCGCTCATGCTGTTTGGCGTCTGGGGTGGCCTCAGGCTGCCACTCCTCGGCTTGGAACGAGATGCCTGGCCGGGGCTTCCAGGATGGATCATTGCGCTACTGGTCTATTCCTTCGTCGCCTCGGTGCTGCCGGTCTGGAGCCTTCTACAGGCACGGGACTTCCTCAACTCACTGCTGCTGTATCTCGGTCTCGGGCTCTGCTACTTGGGTATCTTCATCTCGTCCCCCGACTTCGCCGCCCCCGCGTTCCGGCCGCATCCGGAGGGAGCGCCCAGCTTCTTTCCCTTCGTCTTCATCATCATCGCCTGCGGCGCCGCCAGCGGGTTCCACTCTCTGGTCGCTTCTGGAACCACCGCCAAACAGATATCCAGCGAGCTCCACGCACGTCCGATCGGCTACGGCGGCATGATCGGAGAGTCGCTCCTGGGGCTGCTGGCGGTGCTGGCGTGTACGGCCGGTGTGATGGGCCGCGACGGATATTCGGCCGAGGATGTATGGCAGGCCACCTACCAGGACTGGAGCTCGATGCAGGGTCTGGGAAAGCAGGTCGGAGTCTTCATCACCGGGAGCGCCCAGTTCATCGAGCGGTTGGGGCTCATCGACCACCGAACGGCGACTGCGTTCGTCGCTGTTGTCGTGGTGTCTTTTGCCCTCACGACTCTCGACTCGGCCACCCGATTGCTGCGTTTCAATATCTCCGAGATCGGCGAGACGCTGGGTTGGAGGTTCCTGGGCAATCGCTACGTTGCCTCGGCATCAGCGGTGGGCGTGATCGCTTTCTTTGCCTTCTACGAAATCGGAGGCCGGCCGGCGGGTCTGGCACTGTGGAGGCTCTTCGGTACGACGAATCAGCTACTCGCCGGCCTGGCTCTTCTGGTTGTGACCCTGTATCTCCAGCAGCGGGGCAAGAGTCCGTGGTTCACTGGCGTGCCGATGCTTTTCATGCTGGTGGCGACGATCGCCGCCATGCTGGCGAATCTCGAAGATTTTTGGCAGCAGCGTGGCGAGGGCGGGGGCATCCTCTTTGCCATCGGAGCGGTGCTTCTGGTGCTGGCACTCTGGCTCATCGGAGAAGCCGCAGTAGCTTTGGCCCGTTCGCGAGGGGGCGGTTCGATCGCGGACCTGACAATCGATTTCGATCGTTGAAAGGCCTGCAGGGGGCGCACTTCATGCGCCGGCGATGTCGGCAACCGGGGGCCCACAGGGAGGGAATGCCGCTTCGCCGTCCTTCGCAGTCATCAGGCCGGAGGAGATGGCCTATTGATCGGTGGACGACTCGACAGGCGATTCGATGACGCCCGGAAGGGCGGCGAGAAGCTCCGGGCCAAAGGCGCGCCCGGGCGTCCATGCGCCGGGGTCGACGTCGCCAGCGAGGACTCGTCGTGCGCACTCGACGGCGGTGGTGGCGGTGAGGCCGTAGGCCTCGGGAGTCTCGAGGGTCGCAGTGACCCGCTCTCCACCCTGGTTCTTCGCCTCTCCCCAGACGTAGGTGCGTGCCGTGTTGCGCACCATCTCGCCCGGGCCGGTGACGGTGCGGCCGACCCACCACTGGGCTAGGCGCTTCACCGGCTTCAATCCCATGATCGGCAGAGTACCGCGCAATGCTCGCATTCTCTTGATCGTTCCGGGAGGCATGCCGACGTAGACGCGAATGTTCGGGATGCCGGTGGTGTGGAAGGCCGTCGAGACGTCACCCCAGGGGATGGTCACCGCCCAGCGAGAGCCGCAGGAGAAATCGATCTTTTTCGCGTCGTACGCCAGCGGCACGCTCTCGATCCGACCGTCTCGACGGATCGCTCCCGAGTACGGCATGCCTTCGATCATCGTCTTCAGCGTGCCGCGGCTCCAGCTTCCCGTATCGGAACAGAAGGCGAGCTCGAGATGCGTTGCGTCGCGGAGGCCGGCGGCCAGCTTGGCTGCCAGGCAGTCGGTGGGCACGACATCGAAGCCGGCACCTGGCAACAAGACGACCCCGGCCGCGCGGGCGCGTGAATTCAGGCGCTCGATAGCTTCGAAGACGGCGATCTCGCCGGTGATATCGAGGTAGTGAGTGCCGGTGTCGAGACACGCTTCGACCATCGGCCGGCTGGTCTGGACGAAGGGGCCGGCGGCATGAAGGATGGCGGCGACACCTGAGAGCGTTTCCCGCAGGGCGCCGGGGTCATCGAGCCCGATGATTCGTGCCGGAAAATCGAGCTCGGCGGCCAGCGACTCGACGGCTTGTCGATTGCGCCCGGCGAGGATCGGTTCGAGGCCTCGCTCCTTGGCCTCGCGAGCGATCAGTTCCCCGGTGTATCCGTTGGCGCCGTAGATCAAAAGAGACGAGTCGGTCATGGTGTCATTCTAGTCCCTGGGCGTCCCGTTGGCGGACCGTGCGGCGCTAGAATGACAATGATGCTTGGAGAACCCGGCCTTTCCGACAGCGACGGCACGGACCTCCTGCTGCGCGGCGGGACGCTCTTGACTCTCGATGACGAGGGGCGCGTTCTTCGCAGTGCCGATCTGTTGATCGAGAGGGGCAGGATCAGTTGCATAGGCGCGGGTGTGGAAGTGCCCCAGGGATGTCGAGTGCTCGATGTCGCCGACCATCTGGTCCTGCCGGGTCTGGTGCAAGGGCACGTCCATCTCGGTCAGACGATCTTTCGCGGACTTGCCGAAGGCCGGAGGCTGCTGGACTGGCTGGAGGAGAGAATATGGCCGCTCGAAGCGGGGCATGACGATGAGAGCGCCTACTGGTGCTCACTACTCGGCGCCGCGGAGTGTCTGCTCGGCGGCACGACGACGATTCAGGACATCGGCATTGGCCCGGGCGCTCGCGGCCTGATGAAGGCATTCGTTGATTCGGGCCTCCGCGGCCTCGCCGGGCAGTGCCTGATGGATGAAGGGAGCGGATTGCCGTCGGCGCTCGCCGGCGACACGCACGAGGTTCTGGCCGCCTGCGAGCGGCTCGGTGAAGAGTTCGAGGGCGCCGGGGGTGGGCGCCTCGACTACGTGCTCAATCCCCGTTTCATCCTCAGCTGCTCCGACGAGCTGTGGCGCGGAATCGGCGAGCTCAACGCAAAGCATGGGTGGCCGATCCATACCCATGCACTGGAGCAGAAGGAGGAGTCGGCGGCCGTCGCCGCGCTCAAGAACGGCCGCGGGGAGATCGAGTACTTCGAAGAGACGGGGATTCTGGCCGCCGATCTGAGGATCGCCCATGGCGTGTGGCTCGAGAGGAAGCATCTACCGCGCTTGGCGCGAGCCCGATTCTCCGTCGTGCACTGTCCGAGCTCCAATCTCAAACTCGGATCCGGCATCGCCGACGTGGTCGGGTTGCGGGCAGCGGGCATCACCGTCGGGCTCGGGGCGGACGGAGCGCCCTGCAACAACGATTTGGACGCGCTCGAAGAGATCCGTCTGGCCGCGCTCCTGCAGCAACTCAGGAACGGCCCCGGGAGTCTGTCCGGACTCGACGCACTCAGGCTGGCGACGAGCGAGGGAGCGCGGGCGATCGGGATGGGCGATCAAATCGGCAGTCTCGAGGTCGGCAAGGCGGCCGACATTCTGGTGCTGTCGCTGAATCGACCGGAGCTCTGGGGAGGGGAGTCTGTCGATCTACACGATCTCGTCGTCTACGCGGCTTCGCGGGCAGCGGTTCGCCACGTCACAGTCGGCGGCCGTCTGCTGGTCGAAGATGCTCGCCTCGTCCACCTGAGTCTGGAGGAGATTCGTCGTCGAGCCTCGTCGAGTCTGGCCGGCGTTCTGCAACGGTCGCCGGTCGCAGTGTAGGGCGTCGTTTCAGCGCTCCCGTTGTCGCTCGGGGCGCTTTCTGCGCTGCCACTCGAGGGCCACGAGCGACGGAACCCCGCAGCCGAAGACGAGGGCGTAATGGAGTCCGCGAAAGAGG
>JAOTUP010000258.1 GCA_029863825.1 Acidobacteriota bacterium
CGATACACGAACGCCGGGATTTCGCGCTCGTCGAAGGTCGGATAGTGGATAAGCTCCGGCTCGACGAATGTTTCCGTGTCGAGGCCGCCGACCTCGCTGTAGGTCCAGCGGGTGAGCTCGCCCGAATCGAGCGGGTCGTCGCCGAGGGCGAGCGTGAAGACGTCGCTCGGCGTATTCGCCGTATTGAGTGTCATCGCGAGTCGCGTGCCATCCGGGCTGAATGAGCTGCCGAAGATCAGACCAACAGGGATGTTCTCGACTCTTCGATACTCGTGACTTGCCGGATCGAAGAGATAAGGCCGGTGCACACCTCCCTCGTTGACGACGAATGCGCCACGCGTCCCATCATCGCTGAGCACGAAGCCGTCGACATCCCAGGGGATGTCGACGGTGATGATCTTCTTGTCTCCGGTCGCAAGGTCGAGGTAGGCGAGCTGGGTGAAGTCACCCGCTTCGTCCGTTGCGAAGAAGACCCCTCGGTCATCGCCGGCGAAATCCGCTCCTGCCCCGAGGACGCTGATCGGACTGTCCGGATCTCCAGCGAGAAGCGTGAGCTGTCCGCTCTCGATGTCGAGCAAGTGCATGCGCGAGTCGGTGACGCTGACGTAGTTCGCGATCAGGAGCCGCCGGCCCTCGCGGTCCCAGTCCATAGGTCCCCACCAGGTTCCATCTGGCGACTCGACGATCATCCGGGCCGAGCCCGGTTCGTCGGGGTCCATCAACCAGACGTCGTTCGAGCGGTCGTTGCGGCGGGTGCTCTGGAACGCCATCATCTCGCCATCATCGCTCCAGCTCACCGCTCCGTTCCGGGATTCGCCGTCGCTGAGCAACGTGTGGTTGCCGCTGCGTGGGTCGAGGAGAAAGATCTGGGAGAACTCGTTGCCGCCCGCGTCCATGGTGAATGTCAAGCTTGCGCTTCCCGGGCGGCGCTCGACGCCGCCGATCGGTTCATCGAAGAACGTGAGCTGAGTGCGTGCCGCGCCTGGGGACGCGACCTTGTGGATCTGCGACACATTCCCGAAGCGGGTGGTGATGTAGATGCCGGTCCCGTCTTCGGTCCAGTCGCGAAAGCCGGCGCTCCTCGTGTTGAGATACCGATTCAGTCTTTCCTTGAGGTTGTCGGGTATCTCAGGGACATTCTCCAAGATCACATTTCCGTTGTTGACAGTGCGTTGCTCCACCTCTGCATAGGTCGCCGTCGAGGTGACCAGCACCGCAGCGGCGAGAAGGTGGAAGCGGCGAAGAATCGAAATTCGCATGCAAGGCTCCTTGATGGGTGGAATTAGACCGTAGCGTCCAAACTTTGAATCTATCAGGACCCAGGCTTGATAACATCTCGACGGGTATCGTCATGGAGATTCGCGGTGCATGGGCTCTTGTGACCGGTGGCGCGAGACGGCTGGGCGCGGGTATCGCCCGCGGTCTCGCCGCGGCCGGAGCCAACGTCGCGGTGCATCACGGGCATTCGCGCGAGCAGGCGAAGCGAACCGTGGCCGAGATTCAGGCCCTTGGCGTCGAGGCGTTCTCGGCGCAGGCGGACCTGGCGGATCCCGATGCACTGGCGTCTCTGTTCGACACCGTCGCGACGCACTGTGGCCGCCTGGATCTGCTGGTCAATAGTGCCGCCAGCTTTCAACGGATGCCGCTTGGCGAGATCACGGTTGACGACTGGGATGCGGTTGTGGCTCTTAACCTGCGAGCACCCTGGCTCTGTCTGCGCCACGCTGTAGAACTGATGATGGCAAAGAGCGGGGAGCAGCGGGAATGTGGTGTAGTCGTCAACATCGCCGACCTGACAGGTGTCCAAGCGTGGGCGGGCTACTCTCATCACGGAGTCAGCAAGGCCGGCTTGATTCACCTCACGAAGATCGCCGCGCGCGAGCTGGCTCCGAAGGTGAGAGTCAACTGTGTCGTCCCGGGCGCCATCCTGCCGCCGCCGGGCATGAGTATCGAGGATCGCGAGTGGGCGGCGAAACGGGACAGAATCCCGTTGCAGCGGACGGGCGAGGCGTCCGATGTGGCGGGCGCTGTTGTCTTCTTGGCACGCAGTCACTTCATCACCGGCTCGGTGCTTGCGGTGGACGGCGGTGAGCATCTGATCGGCGGCGGGCCTGTGGCATAGCGACTCGACACGGATGTGTACATGAAAGGACTGGGCTGTGGGTGACTGGAGCGAGCCGGACAGGGTTCTGATCGCGGATCTACTCGTACGGGGGATCATCGGCCTCAACGAGTGGGAGCGGAAGAAGAAGCAGGACATTCTGGTCAATCTGGAGATCTTCACCGATATTCGTGATGCTGGCCGCTCCGACGACGTCAGCAAGACGGTCAACTACCGCACGATCACCAAGGCGGTGATCGCGCTCATCGAGAACTCTTCCTACTTTCTCGTCGAGGCTCTCGCGACCGAGATTGCGCGCCTCGTCGTCGCCGAGCACGGTGTGCCGCGAGTGCGGGTGAGGGTCGAAAAGCCGGGAGCGGTTCGCTTTGCGCGCTCGGTTGGCGTCGACATCGTGCGCGAGCGTGGAGATTTTGAGTAGCGCCGCGACCTCGTCCCTGCGCTGCGGTCCGGAGGTGTCCTCGCGCTGCCTTGCCGAGTCGATGATCAGCGCCGAGTCGCGCCGCGGCGGGTGGCTTCGGAGCGGCGTGCCTGCGGCGTCCGTCGTCTGCGCGGCAGGGAAGCGGAGCCGAGAGGCGTGACTCGAGGCGACGCCCCCCGGGGTGAGTCGGTGCTTGTTTCGCTCGGTTCGAACATCGAGCCCACGGTCAATCTCGAGCGGGCACTGGAGATTGTGGCGGCCAATGCCGATGTTCAAGCAGTGTCGTCCGTTTTCGCGACGGATCCCGTAGGTGGAGAATCGATGCCCTCTTTCCTCAACGCGGCTCTCGAGTTGAGGACCGAGCTCGAGCCGGCAGTTTTGAAGTACGAAATTCTCCGACCGATCGAGTCTCGATTGGGAAGGCAGAGAACGGACGATCGCAATGCGCCGAGGACCATAGACCTGGATGTTGCTTTGTTCGGAGATCGCACCATTGTCGATCACGAGCTCCAGCTCGAGATTCCCGACGCCGACATTTTGAAGCACGCTCATGTCGCTTTTCCGCTCGCAGATATCGCGCCTGCCCGACGCCACCCGACGACCGGCCGGACACTGGCAGACATTGCCGCCGGTTTCGGTTCCGACTGCGGCGTGCAGGTCGCGCCTCGTGGTGCGGCGTTGAAGGAGAAGCTGGCGCGCATCAAATCCGAGTAATGCTGTTCGTAAATTGACTCCCGGTTGATAGACTGAAAAGAAGCCCCGGGCTACTGCCATCGAGGTGGTTGGCTGCTCGCCGCCGAAAAAACCGCTAGTCCAGGACATCTTTTGAACCGATCAGCCGAGGAGTACGACCAGGGCGCCGACACGCAGAGAATCCGGCAGATTCTCGCCGAGATGAAGGCGCTCGAGGGCCGCGACCTCCAGCTGTGGTCCATCGGCCTGCTTCTGCTCGTGGTGCTGGGCGCCGGCATCGCAGCGGTCACGTTGCCGATCGGTAGGGTCGTGGAGCTCGAATCGCGATCCGCGCTCATCTTGGCGTATGGCCTCGTCTCGCTGATCGTTCTGTATAACGTCTATGCTCTGGTGCAAAAGCGCGGCTTGCGACTGGCGCGAGCAGATTTGGTACGACAGCTGATGCGGGCGGAAGCGGCTGAGCAGTTGGCGATGAGCGACCCGCTGACCGGGCTCTTCAACCGCCGCTATCTCGAGCACGCTCTGACCACCGAAGCAAAGAGAGTGTCTCGAACCGGTCAGACGCTGTCGATCCTGATGCTCGATCTCGACCATTTCGGTGACATCAACAAGCGCCTCGGGCATCTCGAGGGTGACCGAATTCTCTGTGAGTTCGCTCACCTCATGACGACGGTGTTTCGGCAGACGGATATCGTCACGCGGTTCGGTGGCGACGAGTTCGTCGTTCTGCTTGCGGATGCTTCGAGCGAGCAGGCGGCGTTGGCGAAGAACCGCCTGTTGTCAGCGATCGAGCTTCGCAATCGGGGCGAGACCGATCCCACACGCCACCTTTTGGTGTCGGCGGGGATTGCAGAGCATCGCGAGGACGCGGACGTATCGGAGACGTTACAGCGTGCAGACGAGGCCCTGCGACGCACGAAAGCAGAGCGCAGAGCGGACGGCTCGCGGTGAGGAAAGCGCTGTCGCCGGTGGTCTTCGTCATGCTGCTGGGCGCGCTGCTGTCGGGTAACCCGGCCGTCGGTGCGCATGAGAGCTCATCGGTGATGGAGGCTCTCGAGATCGAGCTCGAGCGATCGCTGCGACTTCTCGGGGAGAAG
>JAOTUP010000259.1 GCA_029863825.1 Acidobacteriota bacterium
AGCCCTCGCCGATGGCACCGGTGAAGTCCGACCGCCATCGCTCGGCGACTTGGCGAGGCCACGGTTGACGACACCGCGCAACAGTCAGATGCGGGGCAAAAGGCCGTTTCTCGGGCCGTTGCATGAAGTCGCGCCCTTCAAAGCGCACTGCGTCCGCCAGATGATGCAAATCGTCCGGACTCTCGATGCCGAGCCAGAGGACACGCGCGGGTCCGGCCGCGGGGAACGTTCCAGCGCCGCAGATCTCAAGCCTCAGTGGCCGGGACGTCGCGAACAGGCGCTCGAGGCCCACCGAGAGCTCTCCCGCGCGCTCGGCAGCGATCTCGCCGAGAAAGAGGACGGTGAGATGCAGGGCCTCCAGCTTTACCCACCGCGCGGCAGGGAACTGCGACTCGGCCCGCCGCGCTTCATCGACAATCAGTCGACGCAGCCGCATCGGTACTTCGAACGCGACAAACGCTCTCACACCGAGTTTTCCCGACCGCAGCCATCCGGCGCCATGGATCCGGTTATCTCGAATGCTACGCGCCGCAGCATGTCCAGCGCCCACTGACTGCTCACCCATCGCACTCGTTCGCGGCTCCCCGGAAGACGAAGCCGCCGATGCATCGCCTCCGGGAGAGATCCTCCAGTGACAGCCAGATGCACCGTGCCGACCGGCTTGGCAGCCGTCCCTCCATCGGGTCCCGCCACCCCGGTCACCGCCACCGCCACGTCGCTCGCCAACAGCCGACAAGCACCCATGGCCATCGCCACCGCGACCTCTTTACTCACGGCACCGTACTCCCGCAGCAGTTGGGGGGACACTTGCAGAAGCTCCTGCTTCAACTCGTTCGCGTACGAAACGACCGAGCCGCGAAAGTAGCGGCTGCTGCCGGGAATCCTTGTCAGGCGTTCGCCAACGAGGCCGCCGGTGCAAGACTCCGCCGTGGCGACAGACAATCGCGCTGCCGCCAGTGCCCGTCCCGTGGCTTCCTCCAGCGTAACGTCTGCAGACTCGGCAAAGACCCTCTGTCCCAGGAGCTTCCGAATCTCTTGCTGCCGCGGCTGCAGCCACGTCTGGCGCTCGCTGCGCTTACCGCTCGTGGTCAAGCGAAGAGACACTTCGCCGAGAGACGGCAGTAATGAAACGCCATCGTTCCCCCACTCGTCGTAGAACGGACCAAGTCTCTGCTCGAGCACCGACTCCGGAATGCAGGCGACCTTCAAAACCCGAGTCTCGACGCCTTCGCCCGAGGTGTTTGCCGCCAGCCATGGCACAAGGAAGGACTCGACGAGACCTTCGAGCTCGGTCGGCACGCCAGGGAAAAGAAACAATGTGCAGCCCTTGTGGTCAATCCTCATCCCCGGTGCCGTTCCGCGTCGATTACCCAGTACCTCCGCTCCCCGAATCACATCCGCCTGCTTCTCGTTAACCGATGGCATGTCGATGCCGAAGCTGGCGAATCGGCGCCTCAACTCGTCGAGAATCTCGTCGCTCCGCTCCAGCGGGCGCCCGAGCACCGCGGCAATCGCTTCGCGCGTCAGATCATCTTGCGTCGGACCGAGTCCGCCCGTGATCAGCAGCAATCCGCATGAACTCATCAGCCGTTCGACGGCTGCAGCGATGACGTCCGGCTCATCTCCGACAACCATCTTGCAAGCGACATCGATACCGAATCCAGCCAGCGTCTCTGCCAGCGCCAGAGAATTCGTATCGACACGATCACTTCCGAGAAGCTCGCTACCGACAGCGAGAATTGCTGCTCGCACGATCTGATCTTAAGAGTACCGCTCGTCGTCCACAAGTCGCTCCTGCTGGCCTCTACCGGCGTTGACAGGAAGCAGACCGACCTTTAGGATCTTGCCGCTCCATGCGACGAATGACCCCCATCCCCGTGCTTGCCCTGATCCTGCTGTTGTGTCCGCAAGACGCGGCAACGGCGCAACGGGGTGCAGCTACGGCCATCCAGGCGTCACGCGGTGATGCGTCGGTCGTCCTCCTGTCCGGGAAGCGCCGTGCCCACGTCCTGTCTGAACGCGGCGACCGGCACGTTGTGAGGCTCCGCCGCGGCGAACAGTTGATGACAGTCGAGCAAATCGACGGCGGTCTGGTCGCCGCCGGCATCCGACACCGGGATGGTCAATCAACGCTGTTTGTGCTGCAAAGCGACCGGAGTGGCACCCGCAGGCTGCCGTCACTTCCCGCACGCGCGCCTCTGCGAGTGCGGCCTGTCTTACTCGTCGAGAGGGGTGAATTGGTGGCCGCTGCGTGGCTGGAAGGTCCTGGACCGCGCCAGCTCAGGGTCAAGGCGGCGGACTGGAACGGGATCGACTGGGGTCCCGTTGCGACAGTCAGTGCGCCGTCTCCCGGAAGCCAGACCGGCCTCACAGGACTGGTCCTCGAGGACGGATCGACGCTTCTGGTTTGGAGTCAGTTCGACGGGCACGACGACGATATCCTTTTCAGCTGGCGCCAGAAGACTACGTGGTCTGATCCGCAGCGGGTGCTCCCGAACAACGCCCTGCCTGACGTGACCCCATCTCTGGGCCTCTCTCGCGGCGGCGCGATTCTCTCATGGAGCCGCTTCGACGGCACGGACTATCGACTCTGGACCGCTTCCTTCCGTCGCGGCGAATGGCAGCATTCACGTCTCATTGGCGAGCCCGGATCTCTCTTCCCCCAAGTCATCAATCGCGCCGGAGCCACCTACATCGTTTATCGCACTGCCGTCCCTGGCGGGTGGACGATACGCCGGATGACCGCGAGCGGCGACTCGGACCGCCGAGCCTTCGTTGCCGCGGCGAGCTCGGATCGGCCGGTCCTGTCGTCGGTCGACGACACTACGGTCACTCTCTCGTGGCCACAGCACGGTCGCAAAGTGGAGGCGCGCCTGGAGGCGCGGCCATGACCCCTCGGGTCGCGCTGGCCGCCGCCGTGCTGCTCCTGGGCTCCTCTCCATCGCCCGCTGCTCTGCGTTACATCGCGTTCGGTGACAGCATCACCGTAGGCGTCGGTGACAGCACCGGAGTCGGCTATCCGAAGCGTCTCGAAAAGATCCTCGAAGCGGCTCTCGACGACAACGTTCAGGTCTTCAAGAGCGCGATCTCCGGTGAAGAAACCAGCGAGGCGCTGAGCAGAATCAACAGCGCCCTCGGCGGCGGCGGCGACGGTCTGTTGCTGATGGAAGGGACGAACGACGTCACTCGCATTTCGGAGGGTGGACTGTCGATCGAGACTGTGCTGAGAAACCTCGACAATCTCGCCTTGACCGCCCAGAGTCGTGGTGTGGAGCCCATACATGCCACCGTCATTCCCCGGCCCCAGAACGCCTTTCGCGACTCCGACAACATAATCACCGAAGCGTTGATTCGCGAGATTCGGGAGCTCGCTTATGTCCGCAAGCGAAAGCTGGTGGACGTCTTCGAGGCCCTGGATCCCCAGTCACTGGAGGATGTCTTCAAGACCTACTACGTCGGTGCTGCCGATCGCGTTGGGCATCCGAATCAAGAGGGGTATCAGCTCATCGCCGAAACATTCGCCGACGTGTTGTTGGAAGTCGACACGACGCCACCAGTAGTCGGCACGTTCTTTCCGGGACCGCTACCGGTTGAAGTGCCCCCGGATTTCGAGTTTCGCGTCCCCATCTACGAACCGACCAGTGCGAGCGGCATCGATCAGAAACGATCGAGTCTGCTCATCAACGGTCGAGAAGTCGGTGAAACGGAAGGCAACCGACGCAAGCTCGACCTGGTCTTCCAGGATCCCGACACCGTCGGCTGTCGCGTCGTTCTCGGCGTGCGGTCGCAAGACAGGGCGGAACTGCCCAATGTCATGGAGCGAGTTTTGGGCGTGTATGCGCTGACCGGTCGAAAGGTGCTGCCTGGTGACGTCGACTTCGATTGTCGGGTCGACGGATTCGACCTGATCACGTTTGCACGAGGATTCGGAGCGGAACTCGGAGAGCCACGCTATCAAAGGCGGCTCGACCTCAACATCGACGGCGTGATCGACGGCGACGATCTGGCCCTCCTGGCAAAGAACTTCAGTCGGTCCTCACGGTAGGTAGAATCTTTCCTCAGGGTGACATCATCGAGCTGAGGGCGGGGCACTTATCGAACGTGTTCGACCGTTCCCGTGCTCCCCGCTGCACCGGAACCAGGAGATTGTCGGGATCGATACGGAGAATCAGCGCGTTGGCCTCTCTCCCCGGCAGCGGACCTGCTGACCGCACCTTCCACGGCGCCCGGTCGTACGCCGTCGCACACCCAGCTCCCGACCCGCACAGCTGATGTCAGTGAGAGGTCTCCGGGCCTTATGGCACAGGTGCCGCCGAGAAACGCTCACCC
>JAOTUP010000260.1 GCA_029863825.1 Acidobacteriota bacterium
GACACCCGAGTGGCTTGTCGACATTTGGTACCGCCAGCAGATCTTCCACCTGCTCCTCGCTCAAGACTCGCGGCAGATGGCGCCACTGCTTCGGCGGCAGGAGATTGGTTGCGGGGTTGTCGCCGCGCTCTCCCGTCTCCACCAGGTGGGCGAAGAAGCCGCGGATCGCCACCAGGGCGCGGCGCACCGTCGCCGGCGAGAGGTCTCGCGCCCGCAAGGCGCGAAGATGAGCCGAAAGGTCCCTCTGCGTCGCCTCGAGAAGCGCGATCTTGCGCCCGGCGAGCTCGTGACGCAGGCGCTCGAGGTCACGACCGTAGGCGTCGACGGTGAGCCGCGCCAGGCCGCGCTCGAGAGCGAGGCTCTCCAGATAGCGTCCCAGCACCCGCTCCGACGGCGTCGACCCGAAACGCGGTGACAAGCTACTCATTCCCCTTTCATTTCCCGAGTCGCGAAACGCGGTGACCAAACGCGGTGACAGGCTACTCATTCCCCATTCATTTCCGAAAAGCGGTGACAGGCCACTCATCTCCCCGTAAGTCTTTCGCGGTTCACCGCCGGCCGCATGGAGACTGAGTTCCCTCTTGCCCGTTCGCCGGGATATCGGACCGGGCACGAAGCATCATCCTGTCACCCTGTGCGACCACCCTGTGCGACCGCCTGCCCATTTGACGCTGGCACCCGGAACTCGAGCACCCGGGCTTCGATGAATTCGCCTGACCGCATCCAGAATTTTGAACGAGAAGGCGAAGAAGTATCCTGTCACCGGGATTCGGAATCTTGAATTCAGGCGGGGACTTTGCGCGCCAGGCGCCGCGCCAGGGCGTCGCCGACTTCTGAGGTGGTCATCGAGCCACCGAGGTCGGATGTCGTTTCGTCGTACGCGATGGCCTCTCTGACCGCGGCCTCTACCGCCGCTGCCGCCTCGGCATGCCCCAGGTCGTCCAGCAGCAGTCCCGTCGACAGCACTGCGGCCATCGGGTTGGCGCGGCCGGTGCCGGCGTACTTCGGCGCCGAGCCATGGACCGGCTCGAACATCGACACGCGGCCGGGGTGCAGGTTCGCCGACGCGGCGATCCCCAGGCCCCCCTGCAGTCCGGCACCGAGGTCGGTAAGGATGTCGCCGAACATGTTGGTGGTGACGATCACCTCGAACGTCTCCGGCTTGCGCACCAGTTGCATCGCGAGCGCGTCCACGAACAGGTGTCTGGCTTCGACGTCCGGATACTCCGCCGACACCGTGGCAAAGCATCGCTGCCACAAGTCGTGGCCGTAGCGCATGACGTTCGACTTGTCGGCCATGCACACCTTGCCGCGACCGCTGCGGCGAGCGTAGTCGAATGCCGCTCGCAGGATCCGGTCGACACCGCGGTGGGTGTAGATCTCCTCCTGGATGGCGACTTCATCGACCGTGCCGCGCTTGAAGTTGCCGCCGATGCCGACATACGCGCCTTCGGTGTTCTCGCGAAAGACCACGAAGTCGATGTCCTTCGCCGTCTTGCCCACCAGCGGGCACAGCTTGTCGTGGTAGAGCTGAATGGGGCGAAAGTTGACATAGAGATCGAGTCCGAAGCGAATGCCCAGCAGGATGTCGGCGGCATGCTTCATGTCCGGCACTCGAGAATCGCCGTAGGCGCCGATGAAGATGGCCGAGAAGTCGCGCGCCAGCTCGTCCAGCATGCCGTCGGGAAGCGTCTCCCCGGTCTCGAGGTAGTGATCCGCATTCCACGGGAAGGTCACCAGCTCGAGCGGCAGCGACCAGCGCTCGGCCGCGGTCTCGAGCACCTTGACCGCCTCTCGCGTCACGTCGACGCCGATGCCGTCGCCGGGGAGAATCGCCACTTTTTGAGGACGTCGTTCACGGGGCGCCGAGATCGTTGTCATTCAGAGCCTCCAGTGTACGTGCCGTCCTCTGGTTCGGCGATCGGCTGATGGCGAGTCACACTGAAGAAGATATCAGAGGGTCCGCGGCACCGACCGGCGCTCGCGTGAGCAGCGCGACGCGTGAGGTGCGAAGCGATCCTCCCTAACCGGGAGCCGGGACTTGCGATCCGACGGCGGCTCGCTCGTCCTCGCCGACCACGTAAGAGACACCCATCGGGCCGCACAGCCAGGCCGAGTGAAGTGCCGGCAGACCGTCGGCATCGAGACCCGGCAGATAGCGCAGCAAGAGCCCGGCCTCGCCGATTCGCACCCGGACCGGCGTCACTTCCGCTTTGGCCCGGCGGATCTCCATCCGCCGCAATCCGCGCAGCGACTCGGTGAACCCCAGACCGCGCCGGCGAAAGAAGGCGACGGTCTGATCCCAGGTGCCGAGATCGGGGCCGACCCCCGGAAGCGGGCTGCCGATCTCCCCTGCCACCTCCAGCCGCGCGCCGCGCCGCACCTCCCAGTCCCAGGAGCTCGAGTCGGCGGTGGTCTCGGGGTAGGAGAAGCGGGCGCCGCGTGCCGGCTGGCCGGTCATCCAGCGCGCGCCCGGCGCGAACCAGGCGGGCACGAGCACGGCCCGGATCAACACCGAGGGGACGCCGTCAGCATCGAGCGTGCACACGTGAAGCTGAAACTGGGGCGCCTCGAGACGCGGCAGGGGGACCTTCGGCACCTCGAGGCTCGCCTGGCGAAACAGCAGCGCCGAAGCGAACACCACCGGTTCGCCGGCAAACTCCCGCACGTCGTAGCGCAGCGGATTCGGAGCCGGCGGCAGCGCCGAGGCCGGCAGCGCCCAGTTGAGATACAGGCAGTCCCGAACGTTGGTGCGGAAGATCATCGGCGAACGATCAGCTCTCGTCGTCTCAGTCGAGCTTTGAATGCGTGCCGTCGCAAAACGGGGCCTTGCCCGTGTGTTTGCATTGACAGAGCGCGACCCGCTTCGCTTCGTCCAGGGTCACCTTCATGGGCGAAAACTCTGTTCCCTTGTGCGAGCCGTCGCAAAAGGGCTGGTTGGCGGAGCGGCCGCAGTGGCACCACCAGTACGTTCCGGGCTCCAGCTCGAGGACCGCCGGAAGCTTCGCTGCAATCACGGGATCGGACATCGTCGTCTCCTTCAGTTGATGAAGTCAGTGCGCAGAATATCGCGACCGGCTGTACGAGGGCGAGGCTGTCGTCCCGGCCGCCTCGCATCACTCACCCAGCGCCTCCAGCGCCCGCGCCGCCTCGCGATCGATCTCGGACTCGATCTCCGCTTGTGCGGTTGCCGGGAGGAACGAGTGACCTACTGCCGCTCTCGCCAACCCGGCCACACCCTGTGGCTCGAGATCCAGCATCCGTGCGGCATGCAGGTATTCTTCCACGAGCGTCGTGCCAAAGAACGCAGGGTCGTCAGTGTTGATACTCAGCGGCACCCCGCGGCTGTAGAGCGTCGCCAGCGGGTGCGCGTCGTAGGAGTCGGCATTGCCGAGCCTGACGTTCGACGTCGGACTCACCTCGAGCGGCAGGCGGCGCCGAACCAGCTCGTCGAGAAGCTCGGGATCCTCGACCGCGCGGATGCCGTGGCCGATGCGCTGCGGCCGGCACGCTTCGAGCACCCGCTTCACATCGGCGGCCGACGTCTGCTCCCCGGCGTGCGCCACGCGCCCCAGCCCCTCCTGCTCGGCTGCGGCGAAATGTGAGCGAAAGGGATCGCAGGGAGACTCCTCCTTGCCAGACATCCCGAGCGCTACAACGAGTCCCTCCCGGTGCGCGAGCGCCCACTCGACGGTCTGGTCCGCGCGCTCGTAGGGAACGTTTCTGACGATGTCGGCAATGAGTCTGAGCCCGATGCCGCGCTCTTTCTCGGCACGCCTGATGCTCTCGCGCAGCGCATCGGCGATCTCGCCGCCGTTGGCGCCGTTGGCGAGATGGGTCGATATGGTCAAATGCGCTTCCGTGTAGCGCACGTTCTGGCGCTCCTGCTCGCCGAGAAAGTCCTCGACCAGAAGCTGGAAGTCCTCCGGATCCCGCAGGCATTTCGAGCACAGCAGGTAGACCTCGACGAAATGCTCGAAGTCGCGGAAGCGGAAGAACTCCGCGAGTCCGGTCTCGTCACTTGCCGGCAGCGAGACGCCGCGTCGACACGCCAGAGCCAGGAGCAATGCCGGCCGCATCGCCCCCTCCAGGTGCACGTGAAGCTCCACCTTGGGAAGCGAGGAGACGAAGCTGGCGAGCTCGGCGTCGGTCATTGCCCCGCGCGCTGCGCGGCGCGCCGGTCGACCGCCTGCAGCAGCTCGTCGAGCACCTCCGGAGGCACCAGGCCCTTGAGATTACCGCCCATGAAGAAGACCTCCTTGACGAGCCGGCTGGAGAGATAGATGTACTCCTCGTTGGGCATCAAGAAGACTGTGTCGATGTGGTC
>JAOTUP010000261.1 GCA_029863825.1 Acidobacteriota bacterium
GGGGTCAGCAAGACGCCGCTGATCCCGCAGAGCGCGGTTCTTCCGTTCGTCTCCCAGAGTCCCTGGGTTCCATCGGACGCTTCTTTGGCGGTTCGCCACGGTCGGGCAGTCAGACCCGTTTGCGAGACGGCCTCGATGATGCGAGCAGTTTCACCGGTGGACATCGGTGCACGAACCGACATCTTTGCGCTCAGAACGTCGAAGGCGAGCCGATCTTCGGATCCGACAATCGGTGCGAGTGCTCGCTTGAGCAAGATGACCTCTTCCGCGCAGTCCAAGCCATCGATGTGGAAAGAGATGCTCTTTGCTGTCTCGCTCATGTCGCCTCGTCCGTGCGGTCTCCCGAGTGGGATCGTATACACATGCTATGCGAAGCAGGCGCGCTTGCGAATGCGAAATCAGCGCCACGACCGGCGGGTTGGCATTATCAGGACGACGAGGCGGGCCTCTGCGGCTGGATGGCTCGAGTCGTCATGGTCAGCGATACGGCGACGACGGGTTTCGCACGCTCGGCAGAGAAAAGCGCCTCAGCTGTGGCAACCCGGTGGCGAGAACAGCGTGGTGCCGGGCGTCCCCGATTTGACTCGAGGAGTCGTCTGACACACACTCAAAGGTGGCAGGAATGCCTAGGGGTGGCCATACGGCCTGAGATCAGACCCTCGAACCTGATCCGGTTAGCACCGGCGTAGGAAAAGGCAGAGACGTTCGATTCGAATCTCCGCTCACAAGGCACGATCTTCAGTCCGTTGGCTCCTCGCGGTATCGGAGGTGCACAAATGACGTATCGGTTTTTCTGGCTGCTTGGCTGCACGTTCATCGTGCTCGGTCTCGCCGTGGGGGCGAAGGCCGAGGACCGGGTTGCCGTCACCGTTGACGGCTTCGTCGGGGATCAGAGCGGTCGGAGAGTAGCGGGCGCCACTGTGGAGATCGGTGCGGTGGCAACGACGACGAATGAGGACGGGACCTTCACTCTGCGAGTAGCTTCAGGTCAGCATTCGCTACGTGTCAGCCACCCATCCTTTCTCACGGTGCGACAGCAGATTTTGGTGAGGACGGGAATGGGTGGGCTCGACGTTCGACTCGAGATACCGCTTGCGGTCTCGGAGACGATTACCGTCTCTGCCGTGCGAGCCGGTGACGAGGTGCCGGTCACCAAGAAGACGATCGGTCGTGCCGAGATCGATTCACTTTCGTATGGCCAGGACCTGCCGTCTCTCATTCAGTACACGCCTTCGGTAACCTGGTACTCGGACTCCGGAGTCGGCTCCAACTATTCGTATTTCAGTCTGCGCGGCATCAATCAGACGAGGATCAACATGACTCTGGATGGTGCGCCGCTCAATGATCCGGCTGAGCATGCGCTGTTCTTCAACAACTTCCACGACTTCGCCAGCGCTGTCGACAGCATCCAGATTCAGCGGGGTGTCGGAACCTCGACTGTCGGGTCGCCGGCCTTTGGCGGATCCATTAATTTCGCCAGTTCCGAACCCGGTGATTCCCGTGAGACGACTGTGCGCTTCGGAGTCGGCTCGTTCGACACTCGGCGGGCCTCGGTCTCCTTCGAATCGGGCAGGTTGGATAGCGGTCTGGCGTTTTCCGGGCGCCTCTCGTTCGCCGACAGCAATGGCTTTCGGGAGCGCTCCGGCACGAAACACCACACGCTGTTCTTCAATGCGCTCTGGGAGGGTGAGAAGTCGCGGCTGAAGCTCGTGTCATTTGCCGGGCGGGAGCGGTCGCAGCTGGCGTTCCTCGCGGTCGAGCCGGGGACTCTGCAGCGTAATGCACGCTTCAACCCGCTTGCCGACGAAGAAAAGGACCGCTTCGGGCAGCAGTTCGTCCAGCTGCAGTACTCGAAAACCCTGGGTGAGCGGAAGGTGCTCGTGGCATCGTTGTATGCGAACGGTGCCGACGGCTGGTTCCGGTTATGGGACGACGCATCGATCAAGACCAACTTGCTCCAGTTCGGAATCGATCAGCAGTTCGTCGGCTCGATGATCAATCTAACTCGAGTCGGGGCGCGCCTCACGACGACCGTCGGATTTCACTACAACGATTTTCGCGGCGACCACACCCTGGATCTCGGCGCGCGGCGTGTGTACCGAAACACCGGTCTAAAGCACCAGGCGAATGCGTTCGTGAAATCCGGGTTCGACATCGGTGACTGGCATCTCTATGCCGATCTGCAGCTGCGTTGGGCACAGTTCGACTATCGCGGAGATGTCGAGCTGGATGCGGTCTCCTGGACATTCGTCGATCCGAAGGTCGGGGCCCGCCGGCGACTCTCGCCACGGGCGAGCGTCTACGTTTCCTTGGGAAAGGCCGAGCGAGAGCCCAGTCGGCTGGATTTGCTTGCCGGGGAAGACAACGCGTCGGTGATGCACGACCTCCGAGCGGTTCGGCCGGAGCGCGTCATCGACCTGGAGGCGGGTCTCGAATACGAGAGCAGTAATGTCGTGTTACAGGCGGTGCTGTATTCCATGGAGTTTGTCGACGAAATCGCCGCGACTGGAGAATTGTCCGAAGTCGGGCTTCCACTGCGGGTAAATGTTGAGGAGAGTTATCGCCGCGGTGTCGAGCTTGATGTGCGCTGGGGGCTCGGCGGCGGCTGGGCACTCGGCAACACCACCAATCTGAGCCGCAACCGTATTCGCCAGTGGACGCAGTTCTACGATGTCTACGATGAGGATGGAAGCTGGCTCGCCAGTGAACCGCGGGTCCATCGAGGAGTCGAACACCTGCTGACGCCGGAGGTCCTCGTTACGCAGAGCCTCCAGTGGCACGGAGAGCGCTGGGGAAGAGCAGCTGATGCGGCGCTGACGGCGCGCTGGGTGGGCCCGTCCAATCTCGATAACACGGGGAATCGGCGATTCAGGGCTCCAGGTCATCTGACCCTGGATTGGCGGGGGTCTCTCGACACGGCATCCGGGAGCTCGGTGACGAGGTCATCGCGACGCCCGCGAGTGACGTTGCACATCAACAACCTTCTCGATGCGAGAGATCGCTATCCGTCCGGATACAGCTATCTGTTCGTCACTCGCGACGAGGCCGGTCGCGACATGCTCGACGGGGTTCCCTTTTACTACCCGCTGGCTGGACGCAACGTTTCGCTGACCATGGACTTCACACTGTGAATCGGCGTTGGCGCGGATATAGACGGTTGCCACGTGCACGGGCCTTCGCCTGATGCCCACTCTCGAGCTGGTGGCAGTGATTGTGACTCTGGCTGCCGTGTACCTGACGACACGTCAGATCATCTGGTGCTGGCCTCTGGGATTGGTCAGCGTCAGCCTCTATGCCGTTGTGTTCTTCGATGCCAAGCTCTATGCGGACATGGGGCTTCAAGGGTTCTACTTCGTGCTGTCCATTTACGGCTGGTGGGCGTGGCTGAGAGGCGGCGAGAACCACGCAAGGCTCGATGTCTCGGTTGCCTCCTGGGGTGTGAGATTTCGGGCGCTCGCTGCCGGAGCCGTGTTCGCGGCTATCCTCGGGACTCTCCTGGCGCGCCTGACCGACGCAGCGCTTCCGTACCTGGATTCCGCCCTGACGTCGTTCAGTCTGGTGGCGCAGTTCTTGGCGACGCGCAAGCTGCTCGAGAACTGGATTGTCTGGATTATTGTCGACATCGTCTACGTCGGCATGTTCATCTATAAGGATCTTCATCTCACAGCGGCTCTGTACGCGACATTTCTCTTTCTGGCGGCAGTCGGATTCACGCGGTGGAAGGGGTCCATGGTTTCGGGCGCGAGGCCGAGCGGTGCGGCAGGGACAGCATGATCCGAGTCGTAGTGACGGGCTCGGAATGCACCGGGAAGACGACCCTGGCTCGGGCCTTGGCGGAGGTGTACCGGTGCGTCCATGTGCCGGAGTTCGTGCGAGAGTTCGTCGTTCGCAAGGGAACCCCGCCGGAGCCCGCGGATGTCGGAGTGATTGCTCGTGGCCAGCTGGCCCTCGAGGATTCCCTGGTTTCCAGCGCCCGAAATGTGGTGGTCTTGGACACCGACCTGGTCAGCACTTTCGTTTACAGCCAGCATTACTTCGGATCGTGCCCCGACTGGATCGATGAGATGGTCAACGTGAAGAGAGCTGACCTCTATGTCGTGGCCGGGATCGATGTGCCGTGGACCGCCGACGGCGCTCAGCGAGACCGCGGACACATGCGAGGCGCGATGCACGAGCTGTTTCGCTCGGAGCTCCTCAGAAGGGGATTCCCGTTCATCGAGGTCGAAGGCTCGAAGCGGGAGCGCCTGGTGGCCTCGATGGCAGCCATCGAGCCGCTCTTGGCCGCGCGATGAACGGCGATACCGACATACCGGATCG
>JAOTUP010000262.1 GCA_029863825.1 Acidobacteriota bacterium
CCCCTCTTTGAGCCGTTCGCTGCCGGCGAATGTCTTGGCAGCTTCCATCGTCTCGAAGTTGTGGTACACGGTCACGTCGTTGGAGTTGCCGTCGGCCTGGTAGACCCCGTGAGAGGTCACGCCCATGGACCTTCGCTCTTCGTCGAAGGCATCATACGCGCGCTTCCACTGGCCGAAATCCGACACTTCATGTCGCACGAAGAGTGTTGCCATCGTCATTCTCCTTACTTGATCAGCTCCGAAGATAGCTGCGAAAGTATCAAAGTTACGTCTTTTATCGCCAATAACTAAGCGAACGAGATCTGCCGCATTCGCCATCTGCGCCGGCGATCTCGGCGCCCGACCCCGCCGCCGGGCCGCCACGATCGGTTCACTGTCTCCGCTTCGCATAGAGTCCGTTCGTGAAACGAGAAAGACGCAGCCGCCTTGGCGACCTCGTGGTCGGGGTCCTGGCCCTCGAGCGAAGCATCGCCGGCATGCTGGCGATGGTTGTTCTCGTCGGCATGGGGGAGAAGCTCGCGGAGCGCTTCCTCCCTGTCTACCTCGTGGCGCTTGGAGGCGGCGCCCTCTCGGTCGGACTGCTCAACGGACTGGACAATCTGCTGTCGGCGATTTATTCGCTCGTTGGTGGGCACCTGGCTGACCGGCTCGGAATCAAGCGATCCCTCCTCCTATTCAACGCCGTTGCCGTCTTGGGATTCGTGATCGTGATCATGGTGCCGACCTGGCCGGCGGTGATTGCCGGCTCGGTTCTCTTCCTCTCCTGGACCGCGATCTCACTACCGGCCACCATGGGCCTCGTCGCCCAGGTGCTGCCCACCGGTAAGCGCATCATGGGCGTTTCGATGCACTCCCTGGTGCGGCGCATTCCCATGGCGCTCGGCCCGCTTCTCGGTGGGGTCCTCATCGATCGGCTGGGGATCGACGTCGGCATCCGCACCGCCTTTGGTGTCGCGACGGCCCTCGCGTTCATCGCTGCAGTCTTGCAGCAGCAGCTCATCGAGAATGACGCGCCGACGATCGTCCAGGCACCGTCTGCCGTCCGCCCAGGCCGAATCCTCGACTCGCTGAACCCGGCCCTGCGCCGGCTTCTTGCCGCCGACATCCTGATCCGTTCTTGCGAGCAGATTCCCTACGCCTTCGTCGTCCTCTGGTGCCTCGACACCCTCGCGCACCCGGTCACGGCCACTCAGTTCGGTCTTCTCACCGCGATCGAGATGACGACTGCTCTCGCCATCTATGTACCGGTGGCGTGGTTCGCCGATCGCGGCCGCAAGAAACCATTCGTCGTGATGACGTTCGTCTTCTTCACCTTCTTCCCCGTCGTCCTGCTCTTTTCACACTCCTTCTGGTCGCTTGCAGGAGCGTTCGTGCTGCGCGGGTTGAAAGAGTTCGGGGAACCGACACGCAAGGCGTTGATTATGGAGCTCGCGCCCGAGGGCAAGAAGGCGGCGACATTCGGCCTCTACTACCTGCTGCGCGACACAGTGGTGTCGGTTGCCGCTTTCGGCGGTGCCTTCCTGTGGCGCATCGACCCGTCTGTAAACTTCCTTGCCGCCTTCGCCTGTGGCGCAGCCGGCACGATCTGGTTCGCCTGGCAGGGACAGGACGAGAACTCGCGATAGCCTGGTAACCGAGGCCGACTAGCCACCCGTGTCGCGGCTCTTGAGACCGCGTAGAATCCTCAGATCGCTCGTCCTGCGATGCAGCCCATGAATGAACCCGGAGTGCGCATTCCTCCAGTAGAGCTACCGAGCGCATCGAATGACTTCGTCCCCGCTCCTCCACGACCCCAATTTGGCGGTTCGCATTCGTGACCGGGATCCCCAGGTCCTGACCGCCGTCGTCGACGCCTATATGAACCAGATCCTGCGGGCGGCGCGCGGCGCCGGCCTCAACCAGCAGCAGGCCGAAGAAGTCACCCAGAACACGTTCACCACGTTCATCGAAACAGCTCCTCGATTCGAAGGCCGTTCCCACGTGAGAACGTGGATCTTCGGCATCTTCTACCGCAAGATCCAGGAGGCGAGACGCGGCTTTGCAAAGGACCGGCGAATAGACGACATCGACGAGGTCTTCGAGAGCCGGTTCGACCAGTCGGGAAGCTGGAGCCGGCCGCCTCGAGGTCCCGAGGACATCCTGTCTTCCAAAGAAGTCCGGCTCGAGATCGACGACTGCCTCGAGACGGTGCCCGATCGGCAGCGATTGGCCTTCGTCTTGCGCGAGGTCGAAGGCCTTTCGACGAAAGAGATCTGTAAGACACTCGAGGTTTCCGACACCAACCTGGGTGTGATGATGTTTCGCGTACGCAACAGGCTCCGCGATTGCCTCGAAAGCAAGTGGCAGTAGGCCCGACTCCGATGTTGACCTGCAAAGAAGTTTCCCGGAGCATCGCTTCCGACCAGTTGACGGCTGCCGGCTGGCGCCGCCGCCTGGCGATTAAACTTCACCTCTTCATGTGTCGCCACTGCCGAGAGTATGTCCGCCAGATGCGGGAGATCGCTGCTACCGTGAAGCACATGCTCGGCCAGCAGACCGCGGATCCCGACTCTCGCGAAAGGCTGCGGAGCTCGATACTGGATACAATACCGTCAGGCGAAGAAGAAGGCTCCCACACGCCACTGTAAGATCTCGACGTCCGCTGTCACTCACCTGCCGAGTCGACGCTGCTCTCGGATCCTCGCAGTCGGCTCCCAGAGCCTTCTCGTCACACCGACATACACGTAACAAAAGGAGCACAAGGAAATGACTCAAGCACTCACTCGAACTCGTTGGTACCTGGCTGGCCTTCTGGTCGTGGCCGTGATTGGCACTCTTGCCTCGAACGCTACCGCCTCGGAGCCGGCCGGCTGGGTGACCGACACGGCCCACACCGAGATCAATTTTTCGATCAAACACTTCTTCACGCCGGTCAGCGGGAACTTCTCTGACTTCGAAATCGACCTCGACTACAACGCCGAAGAGCCGGAGAAGAGCACCGTCGAAGCGCGGATCAAGGTAGCCAGCATCAACACCGGCAATGAGAGGCGGGACAACCACCTGCGCACCGCAGACTGGTTCGAGGTCGACACATATCCGGACATGACGTTCAAAAGCACCTCGGTGCGCAAGGTCGCCGAGAACCAGCTCATCGCCTCGGGGCCGCTGACGATCAAGGGCCAGTCGAAGGAGATCGAGCTTGCGATCACTCTTCTCGGCACCCAGGCGATTCCGGAAGAGATGCGGCAGATGTTTGGCGGCACCCAGGAAGTGGCCAGCTTCCAGGCCTCGACAGCGATCGATCGAGGAGACTTCGGCGTTGGCGTCGGCAACTGGGCCGCGACCATGGTCGTCGGCGGAAAAGTCAAAATCGAGATTCTGCTGGAAGCACACAACAAGTAGCCGAACAGAACGCGTCCTCTCGAGGCGCCCCCCGGAGCTGACGGTGCTTCGACGGGGCGCTTCCGCCTTTTCAGGCAGCCTCCAACGACTCAATCACCGGCCTCGATATGCGCAAGGAGAAGGAATGACCAACCCCCGTCGTCACCGGGCGCGCACTGGTCCACGACGGCGATCCCCCACCCGCCTTCACGAGCGCCGAACCGGCACTCCTCGAGACCAGCGTCCCTGGGATCTTCGCCGGCGGCGATGTTCGGGCCGACAGCACCAAGCAGGTGGCCTCGGCTGCCGGCGAAGGCGCGGCAACAGCCCTGATGATCCCCAATCACCTCAAAGCAGCGTAGCCTGGAGTATCTACCGAGCTTGGTAGCGAAGACGCACAGGTCCTTGGAGACACGAGGCTTTAAGCGACCGAGGCCTTCGCAAGCGTCCCGATAGCTGCGTCGAGGAGGCTGGCGCGCGCGACACAGAAGATTCAATGACGATCGCTTCAGCAGCCGAATCCTCATGAATCCTCCAGACATGTCGACGAAGACGAATCGCGCATTCGCCTATGAGAAATCACGGAACCGGCGCCAGCCGATGGAGTCAGGGAGTGGAGTAGCAAACCACGAGGACGGGTCACCAGGCTGCGCCGTCCAGCTTCCCCCTGTAAGAAACCCGCCCGCACCCGCACTCACCACTGAACCTGGACGACCGCCGGAGCCGCAACGGTTACCGAGGCGCCTCGATTCACCGACCCATCGCACCCCACCGCGGAAGGAGAGATCGAAATGACTGAAAGCGTTCTTGCAACCGAAGACGTACCAAAGGGACCGGCCAAGGTCCTGACCGTAGCCCTGTGGATTGCCCGGCTGCTCGTGGCCGGGATCCTGGGACTGGCCGCCTTCGGCAAATTCTTCATGTTCGCCCCTGACGGCTCGATGGC
>JAOTUP010000263.1 GCA_029863825.1 Acidobacteriota bacterium
TCTTGAAGGCACTCTCCGATATTGTGGAAGATCAGGATCTAAGCCGTTATGTTCTGTGAACTACGCGCCTCTCGACGCCTTCTGCGGCCAGCGCTGTTCAGCACTGGCGTCGGTCTTCTGCTGACCTTGCTCGGCTGCGGCCACAAGGGGCCGCCCGTACCTCCGCCGCTGCGCCACCCGGCGGTCACCAAGGATCTCGTAGTCCAACAGCGCGGCGATGAGATCCTCCTTTCCTTCTCTTATCCTCAGACGACAGTAAGCGGCACGCCGCTGGAACCGCTTCAGGCGGTCGAATACTGGGAAGTCGTCAAACCAGTGCCGACGTGGGTCGCACCGTCGCCAGAACCGGTTGACGAGGAAGGCGAGGTCGGCGGCGAAACAGACGCCGAGGATCCCTCTCAGCAGCCGGACCTCTTCGGCCAGGCCTCTGGAGCCGGAGATGACCTTTCGCGCCCAGACCCCAGCGCTGAACCTGCGGACGACGCGGACAAAGAACCAACCGGCGGCACACCAGCCGCTGCAGAGGAATCGGAGCCCGCTTTGACGGCACCTCCCCCGACACCGCCAACTCAGGAAGAACTGCTGGCGATCGATCTGCCGACGTTCGCCGCCACCGCGGTGCTCCGCACGACTCTCTCCGGGGACGCCATCGACGCGGCGACCTTCGGCGATCGCATCGTGCTGAGCCTCGACGTCGGTGAATCGATCCCTCCTCCGATGCGGCAGGCCGAGCAGCCCGTCGCTGAGACCGAGGCCACGCCACACGACGTCGCATCGGCACTCGAGGTCGGCTCCATCTTCGCGATCAAGACAGCCGTCGGCCCAAAGCTCACTTCCGGTTTTTCAAATATCGTCGCGATCGCCCACCGCCGAACGCCAGACAGCCCTTCCGGATTCGAACTCGATCCCGGTCCGGAACGGATCGTCATTCGCTGGCCGGCGTCCGAGAACGATGTGCTCGGCTACCACGTCTACCGCCGCGATGCACAGAGTCCGTTCTATGGATCCCCGCTCGCGTTCGTCCCCGTCCAGGAGGTCGATCCAGCGGTAGCGGCGGGTGAGCCGCCACAGGGCCAGTCGGAGAGAGCGGGCTCCGCGATTCGCGACCTCGTGTTCAGTGATGCAAGTCCGGTTATCGGGCAACGATACATCTACGCCCTGACGGCGGTGTCCAATCGGGCTCCGATCGTCGAGAGCGCGATCACCACCGAGCGCGAAGTCGACTATGCCGATCGCTTTCCGCCAACGCCTCCCGACAACCTGCTGGCTCTGGCCGAATCTGGCCGGGTCCGCCTGCTATGGGATGCGAGCCCGGAGAATGACGTCATTGGGTACGTCGTCTTGCGGCGGGAGCGCGATGGCGCATTCAACCGGCTGCACGCGGACCCGGTTGTGGATCTCGAGTTCAGCGACCGTGCGGCTCGAGCCGGGCAAGCATACGGATACCGGATCATCGCGGTTGACCGTGCCGGCAACGAAAGCGATCCGAGCGACATCGTCGAGGTCAGGGCTCCATGAGGTGACGCAGTCAACCTTGACCCAAGAGCGCTATTTCAAGCTCTCCGGGGGCGGCAACGACTTCATCGCGCTTGCCGAGCCCGCCGCAGATCCGCAACCTCATGACGTCCGTGCACTTTGCCGGCGGGGAGTCTCGCTTGGTGCCGACGGCCTATTCGTCCTGCGGCAAGAGCAAGAAGGTGTGCGCATGCACTATTGGAATGCCGACGGCCTGCCCGCAGAGCTCTGCCTCAACGGCACTCGCTGTGCGGCCTTGTTGTCGGACCACCTCGAGTGGAGCGACGGGAGAGTCGTCATCTTCACTGACGCCGGCCCCATCATGGCTTCCTCGGCAGGCACCGATACCATCACTCTTGACGTCCCTCCACCTTCCTCGCGGCTGGAGGAGATTACGGTCGAGCTGGAAGCTGAGAGTTGGCGCGGCTGGAGAGTCGACATCGGGGTACCTCACTTCGTGATTCCTTGGCGCAAGAGCCTCGCGCAGGCGCCGGTCGCGACGCTCGGGGCAGCCCTCTGTCATGCCGATGAATTCCAACCTCGCGGCACCAACGTCATGTTCGTGCGCTATCCCTCTCCCAACGTCCTCGAGATCCGCAGTTTCGAGCGCGGAGTGGAAGCCGAGACGCAGGCCTGCGGAACCGGCATCCTGGCAGCGACGGCGGTCGGACTAAGCGTCCGCATGCTGACTTTGCCGGCTGAAGCCATCACTCTCGGCGGATTCCCGTTTCTGGTGACCGGAAAGACGGAAGATGGGCGGCTATTCTCATGGTCTCTTACCGGCGATGCGCGACTGCTGGCAACCGGGGAGATCGAGCGCGCCGCCACAGTGGAGCCGGAAACTCCGGTTTGGTCGGCGTGAGGGCGTGAACCGCCGAGCCCTCCCCCCCTCGCCGTCGCAGCCTCGGCGTGGGAGGGTGGTAAGCTGCCGCGCTGATGTCGCCAGCCGCATTCCTTCCCGTCGACGATCAACTCGAGATCCTCGAGCGAGGCGCCGTCGACCTCGTGGAGGAAAGCTCGCTTCGGGAGAAGCTCTCTCGCTCGGCCAAAGCCGGGCGACCGCTCACTGTCAAGGCCGGCTTCGACCCGTCGGCGCCGGATCTCCACCTCGGCCACTCGGTGCTGCTCGAGAAGATGCGTCAGTTCCAGCAGCTCGGCCATCGCGTCGTCTTCCTGATCGGTGACTTCACCGGCATGATCGGTGACCCAACGGGCAAGAAAGCAACCAGACCGCAGCTTTCCCGCGAAGAGATCGAGACCAATCAAAAGACCTACGAAAGGCAGGTCTTCAAGATTCTGGACCGTGAGAAGACCGTCATCGACTACAACTCTCGCTGGCTCGACAAGCTCGGCTCAGCTGGCATGGTCAAACTCGCCGGTCGCTATACCCTCGCGCGAATGATGGAGCGAGAGGATTTTCGCACCCGCTTTCGAGATGGCCAGACAATCTCCATCCACGAGCTTCTTTATCCGCTGGTTCAGGGCTACGATTCGATTGCTCTCGAAGCAGACGTCGAGCTCGGTGGTACCGACCAGCTGTTCAATCTCCTTGTTGGACGCGATCTCATGAAAGAGGTCGGGCTCGAGCCTCAGGTCATCCTCACAGTGCCCCTCCTGGTCGGACTCGACGGTGTCGACAAGATGTCAAAGAGCCTCGGCAACGCCATTGGTCTGGAGGAGCCCCCTCAGGAGATCTTCGGCAAGACGATGTCGATCCCGGACACGCTCATGTGGGAGTGGATGCTGCTGCTGACAGATACCTCCACCGAGGAGATCGAGCGAAAGAGAATCCGGGTCGAAGAGGGCACGCTCCACCCCAAGGCTGTGAAGCAAGAGCTTGCAGCCGCTCTCACAGCCCGCTACTGGGACGAACCCGCCGCCGCCGCCGCACGAGCCGAGTTCGAGACAGTCTTTGCCAAGGGTGGACTTCCGGACGAGATCCCAGAGGTTACGGTGGACGGCGCTCGCGTCCTCGTCAAGCTCCTGGCGGAGCTCGACCTGATCAAGAGTAACAAGGAGTCACAGCGGCTCATTGGGCAAGGCGCCGTGTCGGTCGATGGCACGAAAGCCACCGATCCGTTCCTCGAGCTCTCACCTCGTGATGAGCCGTTTCTGATCAAGATCGGCAAGCGCCAGTTCGTACGCGTGAGGGTGAGGGCGTGAGGGCGTGAGGCAGGAGCGCTCCACCGGTTTGAAGCGCGGAGCGGTGCGGGTCGAGTATTGTTGACCTGCCATGGAAGCGAAACTCCCTAGCGGAAGTCTGCTTGAGAACATCCCGCCTCGAACAGCCCAGGAGTCGATCAACGAGATCCTCTCTCATCCCGCCGTTCGCATCGAGAGGATCGTCTCGCACGGCCACGCCTCGCCCGATGACTTCTGGTACGACCAGAACGACGACGAGTGGGTCGCCGTCATCACTGGCGAGGCAGAGCTCCTGATCGAGGGTGAACCAGCGCCGCGTGTTGTCGAACCAGGCGATTGGGTGTTTCTCCCGGCGCACTGCCGTCATCGCGTTGTCCGAACCGCCACAGGTCGACCGACGGTCTGGCTCGCGGTTCGCCTGAAGCCCTAGACTTCTGGCCGCCAATCGCACCCCCGACCCTGCGGCGCTGATGACAGTCGCCCGAGAGTGACCTGGCGCCGAGATTCTCTGCGCGCGAGCCAGCACACCCGGAGCGGCCTGGCAGCGATGCCCCTGGTCGCGGCCGATAGGCGCTGTCGACCGCCTCGATTCCCGAGGATCGATCGCTTCCGTCCACCACGACTCGGACGATA
>JAOTUP010000264.1 GCA_029863825.1 Acidobacteriota bacterium
TCACCGGATACACCTGCTCATGGACGTCGGAGATCGCACCTTCCTCGTCTTTCACCGCGACGTAGATCCTCAGCCGCCCCTCGTGTGAGTCGCCACTCGGCAGAAGCGTGATCTGGGACAGCGGCACGCGCACCAGAATGGGGAGATTGAATTGGTTCCGACCCATCTTCTCCCAGTCACCGAAGTCGATCTCCACGGCCAGAGGATTTTTTTCCAGGTCGGCGTAGAGCGAGGACAGCGTGCGGTCGGCGATGCGCTCCTCGGGAGCCTTGTGCAGGTATCCGGTGCGATGCCGCACTTCGAAGCCTGGCGACTTGACCCGCACCTCGATGTCCCGATATCGACTGGCCCCATTCCCCTCGGGGCTGTATCCGAGCGAGTAGAAGCTGTCGAAATCGTCAGCCAGGCGATCCAGCACGCTGCCGAAGTTGAAGCTGTCGAGAATCGACGTGCCACCGGTGCCCTCTGCCATCTCGATCAACGGCTGCTGCAGGTTCTGCTTGCGCAGGTTGTCGAAAGCGACCCGACCTCCGAAGCCGGCAATATCGGTCCCGCCACTGGCAGCCGACAACCCGGACATGCCTCCCGAGCCGCTGGCGTCCAGGGTATAAAACGTCACCTGATGGGCGTTCGCCTCTCGCACGATGTCATTGAATAGTCCCGACTCGTCTTCGTTCACCGCCTCCAGCGACGGATCGATCACCCCGCCCGGGCTTCTCGCAGTGCTGAGCGCCAGGTCGCTGAAGATCGCGTCGAGCTGCTGGTAGAGCTCTTCACCGGGGCGCTGCGGCAGACCTTCGCTGACATACAGCAGTGCCTTCCGCCCCGGAAGACCGGCCAGCGACCTCACCGTGTCGCGGAGCGTCGCCGCCGAGCGACGCAGGTCGCCCTTCGCCTGCTCGACATAGCTGCGGACGATGTCGTGCGCGCGGCGCGGTGACTCCTGGCCGGCGGCAAGGATCATCGACCTGATGTTGCGGCGAATCGCGGACTCGTCCTGCTGACGATAGGTTGCCGACTTGCGCATCTCACGGAGACCCTCTGCGATGCTCATCCAGTCGCGGGTGAACGGCTGCACGACCTCCGCGCCTCGTAGCGCCTCGATCAGCATGACGTTGTCGCCGAGTCGGATCCGATCCTCGAGAAACACCTCCAGATCGTCGAGTACTCGATTGCGACTGGACCCCCGGAGATTGAAATTGTCGACGTAGACGGCCAGATTGAGCTGGCGATCCGTCGGCAGCAGCTGCAGGTCTTCGCTCGGCATGGACTCCTCGGGGAGCCTTCCCGTCTCCAGCGTCCGCTCCAGGCGCTCACGGCGCGCGACGGCGTAGAAGTTCGAGATCTCGACCGGCTTGCCGTCTTCGAGGATCTCGAAATCCTCCTGCGACAGACCGGTCAACCGATTGCCCTGCTTGTCGAAGACGAACACCTCGATATTGACGACATCGACATCGACCCGCTCGACGAAGACCGGCGGCGGTTCATCCTGTGCGCCAACCGGCCATCCGCCGAGGATCACCGCCGCCAGGAGCGCCGGCGCCAAGTGAGCCTGCCAGCCCTCCATCCGATGATCATGCTTTTCCAACTCGTGTCTGCTCGCTGGGACCTTCATCTCGAACTCCTCTGAAAACACCCGATTCCCGACTCGACTCCACTCCCCCGCACTTCTCGCGGACTCTGAATCTTTACACGCCGCATCACGACAGCGTCGAGACATGCCGACTGGCGTGCCTCGCCTCCGGTTTCAGGAGAACTCGCATGCAGATCCTCTGCCAGTCCGCAGACGTCCTCCGCATGCGGCTGTTTCCCCTCAGGGTGCCTGATAAGAACCGCGCCCTCCCGTAGTCCCGCAATCCCTGGCGTCCTCGCCGCGTCTTCGAAGACGAACAGGTGCATGCTTCGCAGGCGACAGCTCGGCTCGCCGAACTTGCTGTTCGAGCCTCGGGCGACACAGGTACGGCTGCCCCAGCCGCGAGGTATATTCTGTCGAGGTGTTCCACCGACTTTCGCCTCGCTGCCTTGCCAAGCCGACCTCGCCCAGGTGCTTGCTGGCTCTCGCGCTCCTCGTCTCATCGGTGGCGACCGCCGCGCCCGACGCATTCGACCTTCTGGATCGAACCGTCCGCGCCTATGGAGAGCTCGCCTCCTACCGCGATCATGGAGAGCTGACGATCATCACCGAGGATGGCAACGGCTTCACCACCGAGGAATACTCATTCACCAGCGTCGCCGACGATGCGGGCGGTTTCGTGTTCCGACTCCGTCGGGCTGACGACGCCACCGGCACGCACGTGGTCTGGCGCCGAGACGGCACGATCTGGCACAGCGTGGACGGCATGTCACGACCGACTCAGGCCACGTCCTTGGCATTCGGTCTCATGCTCGGCTCGCTGGCGGTGCCGGCCCTGTTGGTGCCCGTTGTCCTCTCCGACGATCCGGCGTTGATCGATTCTGCCGACGCCGCGGCCCTCGAAGGATCCGAGAGTTGCGACGGCGGCGTCTGCGACATCCTGCTTCTCTCCTGGACCCGGGGACTCGCCCTCGCCCGCCTGTGGATCGACCGTGATTCCGCTCTCATTCGACGCATCGACGTCGATGAGCTGCCACCGCGCTCGCGTGGAGACGCACCGAGCCACGCCCCACGAACGATCACCGTCCGGCATCACGTCGATTCCCTCGACGAGCCTCTTGCCGCCGAGCTTTTCGACGTCGAGCCGCCGACCACTGCTGCGCCACGGGTCGAAGAAGCAGGCTCGGAGGAGAAGCGTGACCGAGAAGACCGGCGCTTCGTCATCAGCGACGAGATCTCGGTCGAGCTTCGCACCCTACCGGTTCGAGCCCTCGATCTCAGCGGCCGACCCATCCATGGCCTCGGACCCGCGGACTTCAAAGTCACTCTCGGCAAGCAACAGATCCCGGTGGTCGGCGCGGATTGGGTACCAGGGAGCGGCAGGGAGCCGGTATCGGTCGAACGCATGTCCATGACTCCCCCGGCGCCGCTCACGCCGCGCGACGAGATCGACGGTCAGCTCGTCGTCTTCTTCGTCCAGTCGGACTTCAACGCCGTTCGCATCAAGGGGCATCTGCGCATCCTGCCCTTCGTGCGCGAGTTCCTCTCGGCGCTCGAGCCGGCGGACTGGGTCGCGGTCGTCTCCTTCGACTCGCACCTCAAGCTGTGGCACGATTTCTCGCGCGACAGGGAGACCGTTGGAGACGCCATCGACCGTGCCGTCCGCTTCGGCGGCATGCCGCCCATCCTCTCCGCACGCTCACGCTCGCTGATTCATTCGTTCCCGGCCGCCGAGGCCAAACGGGCGGCGACGCCCGAGACCGCTCTGCGACTCACGGCACGTTCACTCCTCGACATCAGGGGCGAGAAGACCATCGTCTATCTGGGATGGGGACTCGGGCGATACGGCAGTTTCGGCTTTCACATGACCCCCGAATACGATCGGACGCTGGCCACTCTCCACGCCGCCGATGCGTCGGTGTTCGTTCTCGACGTGACCGACGCCGACTACCACACCCTCGAAATAGGCATCCGCAAAGTCGCTCAGGACACCGGCGGCACGTACGCCAAGACGAACACCTTCACTCGCCGCGAAGTGCTGCGGCTCACCGAGACGATTTCCGGCTACTACCTGCTCACCCTGGATCGCGACAGTCTTCCCGAGGAACGGCAGAGACTTCGCATCAGGCTCGAAAACCACCGAGGAGAGGTGCTGCTGCGCCAGCACCATCTTTCTCGTTGAGCCGGTCGAGCGGCGACTGAAGACGCGTGGCGACGAGGCGCGGTCGAGGTCACGCCGACACCGAGCCGTCCGGTCGCCGCTACCCGTTACCGTCGACACCGGAAGCACTACCGCCTGAAACCGACGAACCTGGGAGAGATCCCGGAGCCGGTATGTCGCGCCATCGCAGCCAACGCCGGCCTTGACGGCAAGCGGGCCTCGACCGCGATGCCCTCCGGGCCAGGCCGAAGCATGCTCGCACTCACCGCACGATGTGCCACGTCGTCTGGCGACCGGCCAGGTACCGCACGCGCTCGCCATCGAAGACGGCACTCTGCTCGAGCTTCATCTGCACCAGTTGACCGTCCCATTCGGCGACCGGAGTCTTGACATTCCCCTCGATCGCGTAGGCCGTCGAGGGATGGAGCGGCCAGTCGCCCTGCACCGGTGTGGCCCCCTGGTTGTCCCACATGCCGATGGTCGGTCCCGGCGCGTGGCCGAAGTAGCCGAGAGGATGCGAGTAGACCGAGGCGAGGAGCCCTTTTGTCTCAGCCG
>JAOTUP010000265.1 GCA_029863825.1 Acidobacteriota bacterium
CCGGGCGATGGAGACGCACCTCCGAGTTGAACCAGCGATCCGATCTGCCGCAGCTCGTCGAGCCCGACAAACGCGTCGATCTCCGGGATTTCACGCTCCAGTTCCTCGCCGTAGCGATTCACCATGCAACCGGCGACGAGGAGCTTGTCGACGCCATGGCCCTTGCGCCCGGCGACCTCCAGGATCGCATCGACTGACTCCTCTTTGGCGCCGTCGATAAAACCACACGTGTTGACGATGACCGTCCTCGCCTGATCGAGATCTGAGACGATATCGTAGCCCTGCCGTTCCAACTCACCCAGCATGATCTCGCTATCGACGAGGTTTTTGGGACAGCCGAGAGAAATGATCCCGACTCGCTTGTCTTTGCCGACTTTCGTCATCGCGCGGCGGAGTCTAGCAGCCCAAACGCCAAGTCTCCACGGTGTCGGGCGAATCGGCCATGCTACGATATTCATGCTGCCTCTTCTCTAAAGCTCTTTATTTCAGTCCTTTACTGAGCCCATGAGACTGATCGCAAGCCTTCACGGTCGCGGCCGCTGGCCCGACGCGGCCGCTCGCCTGATTCTCCGACGCCATCTCACGCATCGCGTCGAGCACCTCGATCGACTCGCCGGGCAATCCGGCCTCGCCTACTCCCCGTCAGAAGTTTCGGCCTCGTCTCTCGCCGGTGATTTCGGCACCCCGCCGCTGATCCTGCCACCGACGGCTTTGGAATCGGTTCTCGGACCTTCGCTCATCGAGTCCTGCTGCGCCTGGTCACGCCGGGCAAAAGATCTCGCAGCGGCAGAGGAGGAGATGATGAGCATGCAAGCCGAGCGTGCCCAGCTCGACGACGGCTTGCGTATTCTCGACGTTTCTCCGGGACACGGCGGCCTGGCACGATGGATTCGGGCGCGCTGGAGCAACTCCTCGGTGACGGGTCTCGCGGCGACCGAGGAGCATCGCCAATCCTTAGTCGACGTGCTGTCTGCAAACGAGGACGAGGGAGTTGCGATTCGCCTTGGCAACCTCACGGCACTCGGTGCCGGAGACCAATTCGATCGCATTTTCGCCATCGAGGCACTACCCGGGGATGCCGGCTTGGATCAAACTCTGAGGGACCTGGCCGGTCATCTCGCTCCCGGGGGCCGCATGCTGATTCAGCTCGCCTGTCACCGCAAGGTCTCTTACCGATTCCGCCCGGGAGACGGGCACGAGTTGTGGCAAGGAACTCTCGAGCCCGGTTGCCTGATGCCGGCGACCGATCTGCTACCGCAGATCCGGTCACCACTGCCACTGCTTCATCACTGGGAGCTCTCCGGCGAGCACTATGAGCGCACCGCCCGCGCCTGGCTCGCACGGCTCGAGGCGAACCGCGGCACAATCTTCGAGCAGATGCGAGTCGCAACCGGAGTCGCGGATCCGACGCCGCTCTATCGACAGTGGCGACTCGCGCTCCTGGCCACCGCCGAGCTCTTCGGCTTCCATGTGGGCCAGGAATGGTGGCTGTCGCAATATCTTCTGGGCGCTCCCGGCGCCACGACGTGAGGACACGCTAGACTACGCCCTTCCCCGACGTCTCGATAAGCGTGATGACGCCGCCGAAGATCATTGCTGCACGGCTCGCACCGGTGCTGGTCTCGATTCTCGCAGCGCTTACCGTCGCAGAGTACTGGCTGCGCTCGAACTCGGTGAGCGGCGGCTACCGCGACTCCGCCATCCACCCGGAGAGCCAGAGATGCGAAGACGGGGCACGGACTCCCAAAACCTCCTTCAGGTCCGAAAAAGGCAAGCATGAATGACTAAACCCGTCACCAAGTGTGCTTCGCTGGCGCTACTCGCCATCGCGCTCGGCTGCCGGGCGCACGAGGATGTCCCGGTCGCGCCGGCTCCGTCGCCCGTCCTCTCCGTGGATCCGCATTCGTTCGCCAATCTAGCGGAGGTGAGGGTTCGCCACCTCGAGCTCGATCTCGAGGTCGACTTCGAGACCCGACGGCTTACCGGGCAGGCGACGCTGACCCTCGCTCCACACACCGCGAGTCGTCTCGTCCTCGACACTCGTGACCTCGAGATCGACGCGATCGTGCTCGACGGCGTCACCGAAGCATCCTTCTCTCTCGGGCCTCCTCAGCCTCTCCTCGGGCAAGCGCTCGAGATCGAGCTCGATTCCACGACGCGCGTCGTTGGGATTTCCTACCGCACCTCACCGCGGGCGGAAGCGCTGCAGTGGCTGACGCCCGAACAAACGGCAGGCGGAGCGGCACCGTTCCTCTTCAGCCAGTCCCAGGCGATCCTCGCACGTACGTGGGTACCCTGCCAGGACTCACCCGCAGTGCGGATGACGTACGAAGCCACCATTCGTGTGCCCCAGGGATTGATGGCCCTGATGAGCGCGACAAATCCGATTCGCGCGGCACCGGACGGCATCCACTCCTTCTCGATGCCGCAACCGATCCCCTCCTACCTCTTGGCACTGGCGGTCGGCGACCTCGAGTTCCGCAGTCTGGGCCCGCGCAGCGGTGTCTACGCCGAGCCGTCGATTGTTGATGACGCTGCATGGGAGTTTGCCGATACCGAAACGATGATCGAGACCGCCGAAGGACTCTACGGGCCCTATCGCTGGGAGCGCTACGACATGCTCGTCCTGCCTCCGAGCTTTCCATTCGGCGGTATGGAGAATCCGCGCCTCACTTTCGTCACGCCGACAATCCTCGCCGGTGATCGCTCACTCGTCGCCCTGGTCGCTCACGAACTTGCCCACTCGTGGTCCGGCAACCTCGTCACTAATGCGACCTGGAACGACTTCTGGCTCAACGAAGGCTTCACCAGCTACATCGAGAATCGGTTGATGGAAGAGATCTACGGCGTCGAATACGCACACATGCTGACATCCCTCGGCCTCGGCGAGCTGCGCCAGACGATGCGAGAACTGGGCCCGGGCTCGCCCGATTCTCATCTGGTGCTCGACCTCGCGGGGCGTGATCCGGACGAGGGAATGACCGATGTAGCTTACGAGAAGGGGGCAAACTTCCTACGAGTCCTGGAAGCCGCCGTCGGCCGCGAGCGCTTTGATCGCTTCCTAAAAGCCTATTTCGATACGTTCAGTTTCCAGTCGATCGACACGGACACCTTCCTTGTCCACGCGAGGGAGCATCTCCTCGATGAGCATCCGGAGCTCGAGGATCAGATCTGGCTTGAAGAGTGGCTTTACGGCTCTGGAATCCCGGCATCGCTCATCGAAGTCCACCCGGTCGCCTTTGATCGCGTCGAGGATGCCGTGTATTCGTGGGCCACCGGTACCGCGGCGGCCGACCTGGACACCGGAGGCTGGACAACGCATCACTGGCTGCATTTCCTGCGCACGATGCCGTCAGAGATCGATGACAAGCGCATGGCGGAGCTGGATGCCGCATTTGCCTTCACCGAATCCGGGAACGCGGAGATCCTGAGCACCTGGCTGCTGCTCTCGATCACCCATCGGTACGCGCCCGCACGGCCCGCACTCGAGCGATTCCTCCTCTCCGTCGGTCGGCGAAAGTTTCTCCAGCCCCTGTATGAAGCTCTGGCCGACTCCAACGACCGCGCATGGGCGCACGAGGTCTACGCTCGATCCCGGCCCGGCTACCATCCCTTGACGGTGAGCACGATCGATCCGATCCTCGACTGGGTCGACAAGGGCACGGAGAGGCGGCCGCCCGCCTGATCTACGCCCGGCAACGCACTCACTCATCCCAGGTCGAGCACGCAGTCGCTGTCGGGACACCGGGCGATGGGGGCCCCTCGTCCGAGGCTGGCATCTGGGTCACGTTCAGGCGATCGCGCTGCTCGAGTCGCTGGTCACCGCGGCATTGCCAGCTGCGTCGACCACGAGTTCCCTGGCAGCGGCTGCCAGCATTGTCTCCACACCCATGGCACCCGCTTCCATCCAAAGATGCTCGCCTTGCAGGACTTTCACGCCCAGTCGATACTTCAACGCATCATCATTGCGCCAGAGCAGCCGAAACAGCCTCCTCACGTCTCGCCGAGAGTTGCGACAGAAGAGATCTGCCAACTCGCTGGCCCGGCTTGCGCTGGGATCTCCGGTACGACGCAGCGCCTCGGCCTGTGACACTACCGCTGCCATGGCAAACAACTCGTTCGCGATGTCGACCACACGGAAGAGAAAGCCCTGCTTGTTCTGCATTCGACCTTGATACACGCTCATCCCGTGGAAAATCTCCCGTGCCAGCTTGCGGGCCTTGCGGTTGACGAATCGCAGATGACCGGAGAGTGGGCCGAACGATGAGTAGCTTGGCCAGCGACC
>JAOTUP010000266.1 GCA_029863825.1 Acidobacteriota bacterium
GAATCTGACAGGCGTCGTTTCAGTGACGGACATCGCAGCGGTCGCATCAGATGACGTCGACATCGCCACCAATCACCGCAACCCGGACTTCTATCTCAAGGACCTCGAGGAGACGTACAGCGAAGACGAGATGCAGCGTTTCCATATCGAGGAGGACGATCTGCCGGTGCGCGAGATCATGACACCGACTGTCTACTCGGTGGACGAAGACGTCACCGTACCCGAGATTGCCGGCATGATGCTCGACGGGCACTTGCACCGGATCCTCGTGACCAGCGGGGGCAACGTCGTCGGGATCATCTCGACTTCGGACCTGCTCGGTTTGTTGGTCGAGGTGGACTAGAAAGCTCAGGAGTCCGAGCGTGTGCCCTCGCCGGCCGGGCGACCTTGCGCCACGAGGGCTGCTCGCGCCCCGTGGATGAACTGAACGTGCGCTCGGATTGCTCCGCCCGAGGAGACCAGGCTCTGAGTGGGGCCGCAGCTTTCGGGAGGTCGAAGACGGCAGCTTCCGGCCTGCTTTACCAGCCGTCCCAGAACATGCCGTCAGCAACGTCCCACAGCAGGAAACTGTGAATCCGGTAGTCGTAGTCGAGATCGGTCAACGGGATTTCGATGCCGAGAGCCAGCGCGACGTGCCCGAGCTTGGACAGGCCGAAGTAGAGCTGCGGGATGAGGGTGGCGTCAATGTCGGCGTCCGACCACGGGGCGCTGATCGTCGCCTCCAAGGCCGGCGTCATGGACCGCGGCCAGGGAGATCGCATCCAGTGCAAAATGGCCGAGACCTTGGCCTCGCCGTCGTCGAAATGGTCAACTGGAAGCAGCGCTTTCACCGAGGTCTGCAAAGTGAAGTCATCGGACAGGCCCTTGGCGAAGGAGAAGTACGGAATGATCTCCTCGGACGCGTCGTCGTCCGCGATCGGGAAGGCAGCTTCGAGGCCCAGGGAAAAGAGTGATCGTGCAGCCAGGTCATGGCGAATCGCCCACTTCCAGCCGATCTCCGCCTCGTCGAGCTCGCTGACGCCATCGCGATTGATGTGCGCCAGCTTGACCTCTCCCTGGTGGCGGGCGCCGAATCGGCGGCCGTAGTAGAGCGTGCTGCGGAAGGAATCGGACCCTTCGTCGCTGTCGACATAGCGGTTGATGATCAGAGCCTCATCCTCGGGGAATGCCTTGATGGTGTCGACGGCACGCACGAAGTTGAGATCGCCGGGGGGAAAGCGCTCGGTATCGGCAAGCGACTTGATGTACGTCACGAGCTCATCGATCTGTGGGTCCGTCATCGCCTCGCCGAAGGCGGGCATTTGACTCGACAGTCCGATCTTGGCGCCGCCGTACTTGATGACGATGGCCCAGTCGGCAGCCGGCTCCCTGCTGTTGAAAAGCGGATCCGAGAGATCCGCCGGAGGGCTGTCGAAGCTTGTGTAGAGCGGATTGTCAGGGTGGAGACCACTGCCGTCAGCGCCATGGCAGGCGGCGCAGCTGAGGCCGTAGAGAGCTTCTGCTGTCATGGTCTCCGGCGAGACGTATTCGCGCTGTGCTGTCGACGGCGTGGCGACGACGAAGGAGCCGACGGCCAAGATGCCCACGATTCGGGAAGTGCTCTTTCTCATTGCCCGTATCCTCGATATGCGCTCTCTCGTTCGCCTACCTCCAGAGCAAGGCTAGGCGATTCGACACGTTTGCAGGAAGGTCCTTGCGGGTAGGCCTGCCGCCACCCTTAGGGGTAGAGCCTGCGGATCGTGTAGGGTTTCGACACGGGAGTGGATCCAACCACCGCCTTGGCACGCTCATGTCCACGACATCCGAAATGACTCGTAGCGACAGGATCAAGGTCGCCGCGGCTGCGGCGATTCTGGCGCTGTGGGTGCGACTCGTCGGCCGCTCGTGCCGACTCTCGGGTGGGGCAGGGGAAGAGCACCTGGAGGGGGTGATCGCCGATGGCGGGCCGGTGATTCTCTGCATGTGGCATAACCGGCTCTTCTATCTCACCTATTATCTTTGGCAGCGGCTCCTGCTGAAGGGTGTAGTGGTGCACCCGCTGATAAGTCGATCGAAGGACGGCGAACTGCTGAACCGGTTGGCTCTTCGGTTCGGTTATTCCGTCGTGCGGGGCTCGACGAGTCGCGGTGGCGCCACGGGCCTGCGGCAGCTGGCGCGTGTCATCCGGCACGGTGGATCGGTGGCGACCGTCGGCGACGGTCCGCGCGGGCCCCGCTATGTCCTCAAGCCAGGGCCGGTGAGCCTGGCCAAGCTCACCGGAGCACCAATCCTGCCGATCGCCTATGCGTCAGAAAAGGCGTGGGCCGTCAACTCGTGGGATCGACTCGTTTTGCCAAAGCCCTTCAGCAACGTCGCGGTGGTGGTCGGCCAGCCTGTGGCCGTGGCTCGCAACGCCTCGGACGAAGATCTGAGTCACAGCCTCATCCATTTGCAAAAAGCAATGGACGCCACGGTCCGAAAGGCTGAGGAAATGGTAAGCGCGGGCGCAGCGAGAAAGCCGAGCGACACGTAGAGGCTACGCTCACTCGTCGGATTCGTCGTCGCGTCGGGCCCGCTCGGGAGTGAAGGCAGGCAGACAGAAGGCGTAGTACTCACTGTCTTCGTCAAACGGGTTCCGGTAGTGGACGCGAGCGCCCGGCTCCACCCACAGTGCCTGTCCGGCTTCGACGACGAGCGCTTCGCCGGCGACCTCTATGCGCATGCGACCGCGAACGACGAGCGTCAACTCACCGAACGACGGTGTCTGCGGAGGTTCCGACCAGCCGGCTGGCGCCACCATATGAGCCAGGCTGAACGTGTCGGTTCCGGTATTGACGCGACCGAAGAGCTCCTCGATGAGTTTGCCCCCCGGCACGGGAACGCGACTAGGTTGGGTAACAAGAGTGTAGATAGGCATGTCTTCTCCCCGGTGCAGGATGCGTGACGGTCGATGCACCCAAAGGTAAAGGTGCGCGAATCGGGGAGAGAATGTAACATCCATGGCGCGTTCGCGTAGTAGCAAGCGTAGGCGCCATCGATTCGACACGGAAGGCCGCGCAGCTGTTCGCTGCCGGTCACCGCGATCCAGAACTCAAGCGAGAGGAGACTCATGAAACGAAGAACGTTGACCCTTTGCCTGCTCCTTGTTGCAGGCCTGACCGGAGTCGCCGGGGCTCAGGATCTGGCGTCTTTCGAGAAAGGCTTGACCGAGCACAAGTTGAAGAACGGACTGACGTTCCTGATCTACGAACGGCCGGGAGCGCCGGTGGCGTCTTTCTACACCTATGTCGATGTCGGAGCGGCACAAGAAGTGCCTGGCATCACGGGCCTTGCCCACATGTTCGAGCACATGGCGTTCAAGGGCACGACGCGAATAGGTACGAGCGACTACGAAGCCGAAGTGAAAGCACTGACGGAAGTCGATCGCGCCTACCATGCGTATGCCGCGGAGCGCGCCAAGCGCAGTGTCGACCAGGAACGGCTCGAGCAGCTGAAGGCGGAACTGAAGGAAGCGCAGAAGAAGGCGGGTGAGTTCATCGTCGCCAACGAGTTCGGCGAGATTATCGACCGCGCCGGCGGTGTCGGTCTCAACGCCTCGACCAGTTCCGATAACACCGACTATTACTACTCGCTGCCGGCCAACAAGGTCGAGCTCTGGGCGCATCTCGAGTCCGAACGCTTCCTCGACCCGGTGTTGCGCGAGTTCTACAAGGAGCGTGACGTGGTGATGGAAGAGCGCCGGCTACGCACCGAAAGCCAGCCGATCGGCCGCATGATCGAGCAATTCGTATCAGCGGCCTTTATCGCCCATCCATACCAGCAGCCGGTCGTAGGTCATATGAGCGACCTGCAGTCATTCTCGCGCGAAGATGCGGCCGACTTCTACGACACCTACTACGCGCCTGCCAACATCACGATTGCAATTGTCGGAGCGGTCAAGGCGAAAGAGATCATTCCCATTCTCGAGACGTACTTCGGTCGGATGCCGGCGGGAGATCTGCCGCCGCCGCTGCGCACCGTCGAGCCCGAACAGATCGGCGAGCGCATAGTGCGTATTCCAGATCCATCACAGCCGATATATGTCGAGGGTTACCACCGCCCGGCGGTGACGCACCCTGACAACGACGCCTACGATGCGCTGGCAGATGTTCTGTCGACCGGGCGCACCTCGCGTCTCTACCGCAGCCTGGTGCGCGACAAGAAGATCGCTGCTCAATCCGGCGCGTTCAACGGCTTTCCGGGTCAGAAGTATCCGAACCTGATGCTCTTCTTCGGCGTGCCCACTCCGGGCCACGACAACGAGGA
>JAOTUP010000267.1 GCA_029863825.1 Acidobacteriota bacterium
CTCCGCCGAGACGGTCGTCGCGTAGTCTGGCCAGCTCGACCTTCCCGGCAGCCTGCCGCGACCAGCCCGGGTGTCGAACTCTCCTACCAGTCGACCGCCAGCTGACGGCGCTCCTCGGGCCGCGCTCCACTCTCGCCTTCCGCCATGATGTGGCCCATCCGCCGACCGAACAGGTAGAGGTCGCGAATCTTCTCGACTGTCTGTCGACAGCGGTCGCCGGCCCACGTCGCGGCACCCTCCGGTGGCGTGCTCTCCCCGTCGAGAGGCCCGAGAGTCGCCGTCACCAGACTCTCGAGCGTCGCCGGGTGATCATGGCGCCCTTCGAGATCGCGTCGGAGGTCGAGCGTCGGCCAGCGTGACTGATAGTCGATGCCGGTATAGCCGGCGAGGATTGGATAGATGACCCGCACGACGTCGAACCCGACGACCAGCTCGGCGCTGCCGAGGAGAGTGACCAGCTCTGCGACCTCGTCCTCGGCGAACACTTCGATCCGGCCGGCCTCGAGATGGCACACCGCCGCCGCCGTGCAGCGCATCATGTGAGCGTTGCCCAATCCACCGACTGCATCACTGGAGTGCCTAGTCTCCAGCCAGACGAGCATTGTGCGCTGCGAGTCACGTCGCCCCGTCTCGACGTCATCGCTCTCTGTTCGCGGGCGCGAGCCGTCCGCGACTGAAACCTTCTCCGTTACCGCGCCGACAGTGGGACCAGGCACGGCCGACGGCGGCGGCAGCTCTTCCATCTCCTCCGCGGGGCGAATCGGCCGCGCCGACATCGACTCCGAGGACGCGCTCGGCGAGCGAAGCGCTTCCAGGAACCGGTGCGCGCCTTCCTTGTCCAGCGGCCGGTTGCCGTTGCCGCACTTCGGCGACTGGATGCAGGACGGACATCCGTCGTCGCATTCGCAGTCGGCGATCAGGACCCGTACCCGCTCGAGCAGCTCCGGAAGGTCGCGAAAGGCCCGCGCGGCGATGCCGACGCCCCCGGGATGGCCGTCGTACACGAAAACCGCACCGCATCCCAGCTGCTCATGGAGCGGGATCGATATACCACCGATATCTCCGCGATCGCAGAGCGCGAAGAGCGGCAGCAGCGAGATCGTCGCGTGCTCAGCGGCGTGAAGGGCTCCCATGAAGTGAAAGCCGGCCGATCGCAACTCCTCCTCGAGTGTCGGCGGGGCGATCCACCAGAGTCCGACCGTCTCGTAGCTCACCGGCGGCAGCTCCAGGTGGTGCTGGCCGAGGACGTCCTGGCCCTTGACCCGCCGCCGCTCGTAGCCCACAACTTTCTCGGTCACTCGCAGGCGACCCAGGCAGGCGGCGAGCGAGTCATCCACTCGCTCGTCGAGCGTCTCGAGGACTGCCGTGTCCTTCTCGGTCAATGGCGAGGTGTAGTAGTCGACGGATACCGCCTCCGCCAGGACTCGCTTGGCGCCCAGGTCGAGCTCCCGCACCAGAAACTGCCGCCCCTGGTGCAGGTAGATGGCACCGGGATGACACTCGTGGAGAACTCGCACTCCGTCCACTGTCCCGACGACCCGCCCGCTGCCGGCTTCGACGATCGTCGTCGACTCTCCCGAGCCACGCAGCGACACATCGCGATGCGGCCGACCGACAACGGCGTGCAGCTCATCACCGGCACGCAACCGCTCCAGCAGACCATCCTCCACGAGCCCGTCGACGATCGGCGTCAGCGGCTCGACGTATTCCCGGTCAGCCACCAGCGACAGCGGTTTTTCAGCTGCCGCGCAGAGGAGATGTGAGCGACTGACCGGCTCATTACGGGGATCGACGATGAGTTGCTCGCACGGCCGCTCCACCAGCGCCGTGGGGTGCCCGAGAAAGTACTGATCGAGTGCGTCGGGAAGCGCAACCATGGCAGTGATCGACTCCCGATCGCCCCTCCCTACGCGTCCCGAGCGCTGCCATGTCGCCATCACGCTGCCGGGAAAGCCGACGAGAATGCAGGCATCGAGCCCCCCCACGTCGACACCCATCTCAAGCGCCGATGTCGAGATCACACCTTCGAGACGGCCGGTGAACAAGTCCTTTTCGATCTGCCGGCGCTCACTCGGCAGAAAGCCCGATCGATATCCCGCGACGTGCCGCGCCAGACCCGGCTCTTGTTGGCGAAACCAGGAGATCAGCAGCTCGGTGATGCGCCTCGCCTTGGTGAAAACAATCGTCTTGAGGCCCCTCCGCAGGAGCTCGGCGAACAACTCGAGCGTCAGGGTGTACGGGCTGGCCGCAGGCTGGAAGAGAAGAAAGCGTCGCGCCGGGCGCGGGGCGCCCGAATCGCTGATCCATTCGAAGGGACGTCTCAAGAGTGTCTCGGCGAACTCACCGGCATTGGCCGCCGTCGCCGATGAGGCGATGACGACCGGGGCCGACCCCAGAGCTCGGCACAGGCGTATGAGCCGCTGGTGGACATGGTGAAAATGGCTGCCGAAGATGCCTCTGTAAGTGTGCAGCTCATCGAGGACGATCCAGCGAAGATCAGCGAGAAACGGCTCCCACGCCTGCCACGATCCGAGGATGCCCAAGTGGAGCATGTCGGGGTTCGAGATCACCACGCGCGGAAAACGACGCTTGATCCGGGCGCGATCTCTCTGCGTCGTATCGCCGTCATAGATCGCACACAGAGACGGCCCGCCGTCCAGCCCGGAGGCCACTGCGAGCCCCTGGAACTTCCCGAGTTGATCCTGGCCGAGCGCCTTTAGCGGGTAAAGGAAGAGCGCCTTGCCCGCCCCTCCGACCAGTTCTTCTTCGACCACCGGCAGATGAAAGACCAGCGACTTGCCGCTGGCGGTGGGGGTCGTCACCAAGGTACTCCTGCCACTGCGAACCGCCGTCAGGCCGGCTGCCTGGTGACTCCACAGCCGGTCGATGCCGAGATTCGCCAGGGCGTTGCGCAGTGGCTTCTGCAGCGGCGGTTCCGGATCGCCGAAGCGCTCGCCATGCGCAGGCAGCGTCACCACCGACGAGAGTTGGGCGCCCAGCGACCGATGGCGCTGCAGAGCCTCGACGATGTCGACCGGCGATCGAGCCATGGCGGCATCATAAACCGCGCCCTCGGGACCTCGGGACGAAGACGGGCGCGGCCGGCGCCTCGTATAGACTCGATCACGGTGTGAGTGAGGAGGGACGCCGATGACATCGAGACATCGACCTCTGACCGACCGGCGACACCGAGTGGCGGCAATCCTCCTGGCGTCTGCCCTTCTCGGCTTTGGAGCGATCCCCGCGACTCCGCAAACAGCATCGGCGCATGCACCGAGTGTGGATACCCCTCGGGTCGCGTGGAGCACCACAGGTGAGACCGACGAGACTGTCTCTTCCTCCGCCGCTGTCGACAAATTCCGAAAGCGACTGGCGAGACCGATCAAGCTCGGCGTTTCTGGCGGCAACGCCACCGACATTCGCCCTGCCGATGAACCCGGATTCGTCGTCTGTTCCTCCGGGACCCTCGGTGGGCTGGTGCTCAAGAACGGCGTGCCGCACATCTTGAGCAACAACCACGTCATCGCGATCCAGAACGACGCCGAGATCGGAGACCCGATCGACCAGCCCGGACTCATCGACAACGGTTGCCGCGATGTCGAGGACAACTACGTGGGCACTCTTTCGGCCTACAAGAAGCTCAAATTTGGAGGCGAGCGAACGAACCGCGTCGACGCCGCGATTGCCGAGATCATCGAAGGCACGGTCGACCCCCGCGGTCGCATTCAAGGCATCGGCATCCCCGGCGACGTGATCCTCGAGCCGGAGCTCGGAATGCCGGTCAAGAAAGCGGGGCGAACGACTGGCATCACACGCGGCACGATCGACACCATCGACGCTACCTTCAATGTCGAGTTCGGCGAGGAGGACAACCCACGGGATGCCAGGTTCGTTCGCCAACTGCTCATCGCTCCCAGCGGAGAGACATTTGTCGAGGGTGGCGACTCCGGAGCGATCGTCTTCTACGATCGCAGGAAATGTGAACAGTGGGTCGGTTTGTTGTTCGCTGGCACTGACAGCGGCTTTGGTATCGTCAATCCGATAAAGAAGGTCTTCTCGGTGCTCAAGAAACGCAAACCCAAGGGACCGCTGAGTCCTATCGGCTGCGACTCCGCATCGGTCGCTGACACGGCATCCCTCACCGCCTTCTCGGCCGCCGCTCGGGGCCGCACTCGACGCGCCAGACTGGAGCGCAGAGTGCGCGCCGCACGCCGCATCGTCGAGCAGCGCGACGACGAAATCCTCGGCCTCGACGGCGTCGTCGGGATTGGCGTCGGACTCG
>JAOTUP010000268.1 GCA_029863825.1 Acidobacteriota bacterium
CCCCCACGTCGCTGCCGATCGAGCCGACCGACCGCGAGGACGCTGCGTCCCGAATCGCCGGGGCAGCCCGCTTTCTGCAACACGAGGATCCAACCAACCCGGCCTCGTACCTCCTGCTCCGCGGGTTTCGCTGGGGTGAACTTCGGGCCCAAGGCTCCGATCTCAATCCGCGGCTTCTGTCGGCGCCTCCGACGCAGACCCGGAGCATGCTGAAGAGTCTGTTGCTCGATGGCAAGTGGGCGGAGCTGCTCTCGGCCGGCGAGTCGGTCATGGCCGGAGCGCACGGCCGTGGATGGCTGGATCTGCAGCGCTACGTGCTGACGGCGTGTGACGGATTGGGCAGTGAATACGACTTCGTTGCTGCCGCCATTCGGGGAGCTCTGGCGGCACTGCTCCGTGATTTTCCAGCGCTGCCCGACCTCACCCTGATGGACGACACGCCGACCGCCAACGTTGAAACGCGAACCTGGCTTCGCGAGCAGGGGATCCTGGACGAGGCGGCGGCAGGGGGCGAATCCGATCTTGCCGATCAGATCGAGGCGATGCACACGCACAGGCGACGGCCCACTCGAAGCGTCTTCGATCGAGCGATGGAAGAAGTACGCTCCGGTCGACCCGAGCGAGGGATCGAGCTCCTGATGCAGCAGGTCGACCAGGAGAAGAGTGTTCGTGCGCGCTTCCTCGGCCGATCGCAGATCGCCGACATCATGGTTGGCGCTGGACGCGAGGCCGTGGCGAAGCCGATTCTCGAAGAGCTGGTGGACCTCATTCAGGCTCATAACCTGGAAGCGTGGGAAGCCGGGGAGGTGGTGGCACGGCCGCTGGGACTCCTCTATCGCTGCATGCAGCGTGAAGGGAATTCGGACGACGGGCTGTACCTGCGGATTTGCCGCCTCGACCCGCTCCAGGCCATGGCCTTCACGTCGGGGCAGGCTGCTGATGAGGATCGAGACGGAGACGACGAGGAGGCCGAGGCGTCCGATGGCGACGCGTGAGACCGAGCGGGCGGTCCAACAGTCCCTCCTGGATCGACTCGTCGACCGAGAGCCAGCCGCCGCGGTGGACGACACCCGAAGGTGGGGGCGGGCGAAGTCCGTTCAGGAGTCAAAGCGTGCCATGCGGCGCGACCTGGAGTGGCTGCTCAACACGCGCCGCATCGTGGAGCCGGCGGATGAGGCATTCGAAGAGCTGCAAGCCTCGTTGTATCATTACGGCCTGCCGGACATCAGCTCGCTCAGCGCGGACTCGGTCGACGCGCGACGGTCGCTCCTGCGGCAGATCGAGGAGACGATCGAGCGCTTTGAGCCGCGAATGACCGGTGTCCGCGTGTCTATCCTCGAGGCCAGCGACTTCAGCGCACGCCAGGTGCGCTTTCTGATCGAAGGGCTCTTGCGCCTGGACCCCGAGCCTGAGCCGGTCGTCTTCGATACCATCCTCGAAACTTCGAGCGGCAAGTTCCAGATTGGCGGAGATGGGAATGCGTGACGACCTGCTACACTACTACGAGCGGGAGTTGTCCTATCTCCGGCACATGGGCAAGGAATTCGCCGACAAGTATCCCAAAGTCGCCTCGCGGCTGCAGCTCGAGCCCCACAAGTGTGAGGACCCGCACGTCGAGCGGTTGCTCGAGGGATTCGCCTTTCTGGCGGCTCGGGTGCATCTGAAGATCGAAGACGATTTCCCCGAGATCACCGAGGCCCTCCTCAATATTGTCTATCCGCATTACATCCGGCCCATTCCGGCCATGTCGCTAGTGGAGTTTCGGCTCGATCCGGAGCAGGGGAAGCTCACCACCGGATTCCCGGTGCCGCGCGAGTCCCTGCTGTACTACAAGCCTCCGGTGGGGAGAAGTGCCAGCGAAGACGTGCCGCCCTGTAAATTCAGAACCTGCTACGACACCACGCTCTGGCCGATCACCATCACTGCGGCGGAGTGGAGGACTCCCGACCAACTCACCCCTCCGATAAAGACCACCGATGCAGTGGCAGCGCTACGCGTTGGCGTGCAATGTCTTCCGGACGTTGCCTTCAACGCGCTGGAGTTATCGACGCTCCGGTTCCATCTGAACGGGGAAAGCAATCTCGTCGCGACGCTTTATGAGCTGCTCTGCAACAACTGTACGCAGATCATGATTCGCGACCGAACCCCCGCCTCGAAACGCCAGCCCGTCGTCCTACCTGCATCGGCGCTCCGCCCAGTCGGTTTCGCCGAACATGAAGGCGTGCTTCCCCAACCCCGGCGGTCTTTCTTGGCCTATCGGCTGCTCCGGGAGTACTTCACCTTCCCGGCGAAGTTCTTCTTTCTGGATGTCTCCGGCTTCGACCGCGTGGCCGCGGCCGGCTTCGAGTCGGAGATCGAGCTGGTGTTTCTGATCGCGCCATTCGAGCGGGCCGATCGACGACAGATGCTGGAAGCCGGAGTAACAAGGGACACACTGCGGCTCGGATGCACGCCCGTCGTCAACCTGTTTCCACAGACAACGGAGCCCGTATCGCTCACGCAGAGGGTGCACGAGCACATGGTAGTGCCGGATGCCCGGAGGCGGGAAACGACCGGGATCTTCTCTATTGACGAGGTCAAGGGCATGATCGCGGGCTCGCCGGAACCGGTGCGCTTCGAGCCACTCTATGCGTATCGGCACGGTGTGAACGGGGGCGGACCTCGACTGTTCTGGCTGGCAAGGCGCCGCCCCGTTGGGTGGCGTGCAGACGGAAGCAGTGAAGTCTATCTCTCCTTCGTCGATTTGAGCGGCCGGACGGTCCAGCCGTCCACCGACACGGTCACGGCCCACACGACCTGCTACAACCTCGATTTGCCGAGCCGATTGCCGTTCGGGAAGGCGGAGGGAGACTTCGTGTTGGCCGAAGGGGGTCCGATCAAGGCGATCACCGCGCTGATCAACCCGACCAAGGTGCTTCATCCACCGCTCGGAAAGCCACAGCTTTGGCGGTTGATCTCCCAGCTGTCGTTGAACTACGTCTCGCTGGTCGAGGGCGGCGTCGAAGCACTTCAGGAGTTGCTTCGCCTCTACAATGTCGAGACGGCGGACGAGTGGACCGCGAGGGAGAAGGAAATCCAGGGCATTACCACGCTGCGAAGCAGTCCCTGCTATTCGCGGATCACGAGCGAGCATGGGTTGACCTTTGCTCGTGGACATCGGGTCGAAATCGAATTCGACGAAGAGCAATTTGCCGGTGGCAGTGTGTACCTCTTCGCCAGCATGATCGAGCGGGTGCTAGGACTCTGCGCCTCGCTCAACAGCTTCAGTATCCTCGCGGTGCGTACCCAGCAGCGGAAGGAGATCCTGAGGGAATGGATGCCTCGGGCCGGGGCGAAGGCGCTGCTCTAGCGCAATTCGAGCTGGAGAATGCGCTGATGGACAACCCGAATGCCTTCGGGTTCTTCCAGGCCGTCCGCGTACTCGAGCGCCTCCTGCCGGAGCGGCGAAGCGTGGGAGAGTTTGCCGAGCCCGCTGCCGAAGTGGTGCGGTTCTCTGTGCCTCCAGTCCTGACGTTTCCCGCGAGTGAGATCCAGAGCCTGACCATGGTGCCTGACGAGCCGGCCGGCATGGCGGTGAACTTCATGGGGCTGAGCGGCCCGCAAGGTGTGCTCCCATACTACTACACGGTCCTGGTGGGGGAACGCTCCCGTGCCGGAGACCAGGCCCTCGGAGACTTCCTCGACATCTTCAGCCACCGCATGATATCGCTGTTTTACCGAGCCTGGGGAAAGTATCGCTTCGCCATCACGGACGAACGCGGCAAGCAGGACAGGCTGACCGAACACCTCTTGGATATCGTCGGAATCGGGACTAGCGGGTTCCAGGATCTCCTGGCCGTGCGCGACCATTCACTCGTGTTCTACGCCGGCCTCCTAGGACCGCAGCAACGGCCGGCTGTGGCGCTGCAGCAGCTGCTGGAGGATTACTACGGGATAGATGTCGAGGTCGAGCAATTCGTGGGTGGATGGTACTCGCTGGCGGAAAGCACCCAATGTAGTGTCGGCGACGAAGTGGATGCCTCCACCCAGTTGGGCATGGGAGCGGTCGTGGGCGACGAGGTCTGGGATCAGCAGGCCCGGGTTCGCATCAAACTCGGCCCGTTGACCAGAAAGCAGTTCGATCAGTTCTTGCCTACGGGGAGCGCCTACGAATCGTTGCGCGCGCTCACCCGGTTTTTTAGTGGCGATCAGTTCGATTTCGAGATCCAGCTGGTGCTGGCGCGAGACGATGTCCCCGCGTGCGTGCTCGGTGCCGACGACGAGTCGGCGCTGCCGCTGG
>JAOTUP010000269.1 GCA_029863825.1 Acidobacteriota bacterium
GCTCGAGCTGAGCGAAGAGAACGAGGTCGACCTGCTCGGTCTCGTGCGGCGCGGCCGGCGCCTGCCTGGCCTGGCACTGGATGAAGAACTGCGCAAGAGCGACTTCATCGTTCTCGGCGGCGCTCCCGATGCAATCCACGAGCTGGCGGGCTCCGCGGATCTCAAGCTCTCGGCATCGCGGAAGAAAGACGGCGTGGCCTCGGATTCACTGGATATGGTCGAGGTTGTCGTACCGGCCGGGGCGAGAATCGTCGGACGCTCGGCTATGGAAGCGCGGCTGCTCGCTCGCCGGGGTGTGACGCTCCTCGGGATCTCGCGAAGCGGCCATCGTATCCGCGACAGGGTGCGCAGAGCGTCAATTCGATCCGGTGACATCCTGTTGTTGCTGGGGCCCAAGGGGCAAATGCCGGACGTTGCTCATTGGCTGGGCTGCCTGCCCCTGGCCGAGCGGGGTCTCGAAGTGACGCAGCGCCAGAAGGCCGGGGTCGCCGTCGGCGCGTTCCTCGCCGCCATCGTGGTGGCGAGCCTGGGCTGGGTCTACCTGCCGGTTGCGCTGGCGGCGGTCGTCGCCCTCTACGTTGTCCTCAAGATCGTGCCGTTGAGCGAGATCTACGAGTCGGTCGAATGGTCGGTGATCGTTCGTCTGGGCTCGATGATCCCGCTGAGCGTCGCCCTCGAGGAGAGCGGTGGCACCGGACTGATCGCCAATCAGCTGGTGGTTTGGACCGAGGACCTGCCGACGGTGGCGGTTCTGGCGCTGCTGATGGTCATCACCATGACCCTTTCCGACGTTCTCAACAACGTGGCCACGGCTCTCATCGCAGCGCCCATCGCGGTCGAGATCGCCCAACGCCTCAACGCCAACCCCGACACCTTCCTGATGGCCGTCGCGGTCGCGGCCTCCTGCGCTTTCCTGACCCCGATCGGGCACAAGAACAACACCATCATCCTCGGCCCCGGGGGCTACCGGTTCGGCGACTACTGGAGGATGGGCCTGCCGCTCGAGATTCTGGTGCTGTTCGTCGCGATCCCGATGATCCTGCTCGTCTGGCCGTTGTGAGATTCAGCCCAGATAAAGGTGCCAGAGAATCCTGGCTGAGGGCTTGAGGTTCGAGGGCTTGAGGTTCCAGCAACTTATTCGGGCTGAGGGCTCAGCCTGCTTCTAGGCACTCGTCGCGGTAGGCTTGCCCTGTGACGACGCTCGAGATCGACGCCTGGTCCGATATCGCCTGCCCTTGGTGCTGGATTGGCAAGCGGCGCTTGGAGGCCGCTATCGATGCCTTCGAGGGCGAGGTGACTCTCACCTGGCGGGCGTTCGAACTCGATCGGAGCGCCTCGACGGAAGCACCGGACCGCGTCGACTACGCCCGACGACTGGCCACGAAGTATCGAACCACCCCCGACGAAGCCCAGGCGATGATCGACCGGATGGTTGCAGTCGGCCGCTCCCTCGGGCTCGAGCTACGGTTTGACCGTGTGCGCCCGACCAACACGTTCGCCGCTCACCGCCTGCTGGCCTGGGCCGCGCAGTTCGGGCACCAGACAGACCTCAAAGAGCGACTGTTCGCAGCCTACCTGTACGAGGGACTTGCCATCTCGGAGCACGACGTCCTGACCGGGCTCGCTAAGGATGTGGGCCTCGACCCCGAGGCCGCGGCAGCGGTTCTGGAGAGCGGCGCCCACGCCAAGAAGGTGCGCGAAGACCAAGTCTTGGCTGCCCGGCTCGGCGTCAGCGGTGTGCCGTTCTTCGTGCTCGACCACCGGCACGCCGTCTCCGGAGCCCAGCCAGCTGAAGAGCTGTTGACGGCCATGAGGCGGGCCGTCGACGACGGGCCGTCGGCATCGGCCGATCGAGCCGCAGATGCGGAATGCGATCCCGCGGGGTGAGAAAAGGGGACAAAGGGCTGCGACCGTTCTCGCCTCTCGCTGGAATCGCTGCCGGCACTCCGGATCGCCGACCAAAGCGGGCGAGAGCCTGAGACCGACTCACCATCCCACCAGCGAATCGCAGTCCCTGCGCACAAGCGCCTTCGGGTCGGCACCCTGAACGCAATTCTCCGAAGAGTCGCGACGCATAACTCTGTGTCGAAGGACGACGTTCTGAAGGCCCTCTAGACTCACGGGCCTTGGGGCCATGCGAACACCTGCCGAGCTGCGAGCCTCGGCACGAGTTTCCCTAAGGTCCGACGCCTATCGCCGGTCTCAGGGTTGGTTGCACAACTGTACGCATGAAGACCCTGACGGGAGAGATTTGAAACCCCGTTCTTCATGCGGCCGCAAGCTGCCAAGTCTCTGAATAAAAACGTCTTATGCGTCTCGCGGGACGGCCCCACGCCAAGGGGGGATCCGAGCGCCAGAAGCAGACTATATAACTTATGATATAGTATTCGGAATGAGCCTGAAACCCATTCTCTTGGGATTCCTCGAGAACCCGTCTTCAGGTTACGACCTCAAGAAGATCTTCGACGAGACGGTCCGTTTTTTTTGGAGTGCCGAGCTCAGCCAGATCTACCCCACGCTTCATCAGCTGCGGAGTGAGGGCCTGGTGGTTTCTACCCGCGAGCGCTCGGAAAAGGGCCCTGATCGCGAGGTGTATTCGCGCACACCGGCCGGAACCGAGGAGCTCCAACGGTGGCTGGCGGCGGGTCCGGTGAATCACACCGAGCGTTTCGCCTTTCTCGCCCAGCTCTTCTTTCTGGGACAGGCGGAGGATCTCGACCTCACGCGGAGCTTCTTGCAGCAGCTTAGAGCTCGATTCGCGGACCGACTCCAGGTGTTGCGCTCGATCGATGACAAGGAGCGAGAAGAGCAGCCGGGCTACCCCGAGTCGTTAACGTCGAGAGATTTCCATGCTTACCTCACTCTGCTTTGTGGACTGAATCGGCTGGAAGCGAGCGTTGCTTGGTGTGATGAATCGCTCCGTTTGCTCGAGAAGCGCGAACTACTTCACCATGGCGGTAAGAAGACGACGCGCGACGAAAGGGGGGTACTAAATGACTGAGCGTACCGACTACCTTCGGCAGCTGGTTCTGGCCTGGACAATCTTCACCACCACATTCACGTGGACGCCCACGATGCGCCTGCTGCTGAAGCCGGAGATCTCGCAATGGAACATCTTCGGCGTCGCCGGTAGCGGTCGCACTGGACCCTTTTGGATCTTGCCGCTAGCGGCGACGGTCGCATTGCTGCTCTTTTACCTTGAAGGTCGGGGCAAGCTTCGGCCTCTGTTTCATGCCCTCCTACTCGGCTGGCACCTGCCACTCACGGCGGCGATCGTCATCTCGACCGTTCAAAGTACCGAGGCGACCTTCATGGGCGCCGCCTGGGGCGTCGAGATCCCGCTGTTCGTGCTCGCTTTCCCGTTCTCCGTGTTCTCCGTTCTCGCCGTGGTGTGGGTCGTTCGTGAGAGGCGAGGTTCACTTCCGGTTTCGCCAAGGGGCTGGAGTCAAGTTGGCTGGCGTAAGATCGCGATCGCGGTTGTTCTCCTGCCCGTGGCAGCGGTCTTCTTTTGGCTGGGAGAGGGCTTCGACGGCAAGACGAAGATCGCGATCGCGACGACCGTGGTCCAGTGGATCCTCCTGACGGAGGGGCTGAGGGGGCCGGCTGCGAGATTCAAACGTAAAGAAAAATCGGCTGTCTAGCCTGATCTGCCTGAGTCTTTGTCCGGCCGTCCGTGCTTCCAGATAAAGGTAGATAAAGGTGCCGGAGGATCCTGGCTGAGGGCTTGAGGTTCCAGCCACCTATTCGGGGCCACCTATTCGGGCTCGATCGTTACAAAGCTCTTGCTGGTGTCCCCAACGGGCGCTAGTAGGAACTTCTCGCACGCTGGCTCCACGAGTTGAACCGCCTCGTGGAGAAGACAGCGACATGACCACAGGTGCTTTTCGAGTCGAGTCAGGTGGGATCTTGCGGCAAGATCTCTCGATGGCGCCAGTGAACGGCTGCCTCGGTCCTGTGCTACGGTATGCTAGCAATTGATAGCACTGGAGAGAAACCATGGCAACCGTACAGATCAACGCTCGAGTAGACCCGGCGCTCAAGAAGGCCATCGACGAATACTGCCGCTCGCAGGGCGTCGTCCTCAACCACTTCGTGCAGGAGGCCCTGATCGATCGCCTGGAAGAGCTCGAAGACATCGAAGACCTCAAGAAGATCCGTCACGAATCGACGCGGCCGCTTGCCGAGGTTCTCGCTGAGCTCGACCTCGATGGCTAGATACGAGATCGAGATCTCGCGAAGCGCCGAAAAGCAGCTCAGGAAGCTACC